>JBGPSQ010000048.1:0-14540 GCA_041490205.1 Gallionellaceae bacterium | reverse complement strand
ACCACGGTGCCGGGGAAGCGCACGAGGAACTGTTCCAGCCATTCCACCGATTCGGCATCGAGGTGGTTGGTGGGTTCGTCCAGCAGCAGCATGTCGGGCTTTTCCAGCAGGAGCTTGCACAGGGCGACGCGGCGCTTTTCGCCGCCGGAGAGATTTTTAATGACGGCATCCCATTCCGGCAGACGCAGGGCGTCGGCGGCGATGTCCATCTGGTGCGTGGCATCGCTGCCGCTGGTGGCGATGATGGCTTCGAGGCGCGCTTGCTCGGCGGCAAGGGCATCGAAGTCGGCGTTTTCTTCGGCATAGGCGGCATAAACGTCGTCCAGCTTTTTCTGCGCCTGCATTACTTCGCCCAGGGCGGATTCCACTTCCTGACGCACGGTGAATTCGGGGTCGAGCTGCGGCTCTTGCGGCAGGTAGCCGATGCGGATATTGGGCTGGCGCTGCACTTCGCCGTCGTATTCCTTGTCCACGTCCGCCATGATCTTAAGCACGGTGGATTTGCCGGAGCCATTCAGGCCCAGCAGGCCAATTTTCGCGCCGGGAAAGAAGCTGAGCGAAATATCCTTGATGATTTGACGCTTGGGGGGAACAATTTTGCTCACGCGGAGCATGGACATTACGTATTGAGCCATTTTTTTGCGGGTTATGGTTATGGGTTTAAAGATGCGCGAGTTTACTCCAATTCGCCCTTCGTTTTAACTGGGGATTGGTTTTGTAGGGCGGGCTTTGCCCGCCGCGTCGGGCGGAGCCCGACCTACGGGGCTTTACCAATACGCTTAAGTTTCCCCCTTTGCCAAAGGGGGGCGGAGGGGAAAGCGGGATGTGGGAAGTTATGTGGGGTGGATAAAGGCACAACGTGCCGTATCCACCAACTTAAACGGTGGATACGCGCTTCGCGCTTTATCCACCCTACGGTATTCAGCCTTTCCTCGTGCTCATGCTCACCACCAGCACCCCCGCCAACACGAGCATCGAACCGAAGATTTGCGTGAGCGAAAGCTTTTCCCCCAGTATTAAATATGCCATATAGATAGTGCTGACCGGGCCGATGGCGCCGATGAGCGAGGCGCTGCCGGAGCCGATGCGGCGGATGGCATAAGAGAGCATGAATACCGGCAGCACGGTGGAGAAGATGGCAATGCCGATTGAATATTCAAACACCCGCGCGGGCAAGGCGAGCGCACCCACAGGATGGGTGACGGCGAATTGCAGCAGGCTGGCCGCGCTCGCCACCACCATGGCATAGGCGGTGAAGCGCGTGGCGCCGATGCGGCGAATGGCGTGGCCCGCGCCCACGAGGTAGGCCGAGTAGGTCAGGGTGCTGGCGAATACGAGCGAGGCTCCCAAAGCAAGGCTGCCGCTTTGCTTCACCCCTGCCTCATGCAAAAACACGAACACGATGCCGATGTAGCACAGCGCCATGGCGGCCAGCGTTACCCGCCCGATGGGGCGCTTGAAGATGAGTGCGGTGAGAATGACGGTCATGGTGGGGTAAAGAAACAGGATGAGCCGCTCCAGCCCGGCGGAGATATATTGCAGGCCGAGAAAATCGAGAAAGCTGGAGGCGTAATAGCCGATCAGGCCCAGCGCCAGCACCAGCAGCTTGTCATGCGTGTTGAGCGGCTCGGCATGCTTATAGCGCGACCAGATCGCCACGCCGATGAAGAACGGCACGGAGAATGCCATGCGCAGCGCCAGCAGTGTGACCGCATCCACGCTGCTGCCCAGGTAGGCCAGCTTCACGAATATGGCCTTGGCCGAAAACCCGACGGCGGCAAGCAAGGCGAAGATCACGCCGATGAAGGCATCGCGATTGGCTGGGATGCTACTGGTGCTGCTGGTGTCGTTCGACATTATCAAGACCCTAAAGTTTGGCTATGCGGGTCTGAAATGGCAAAGGCGATGCGGTTCAAACCCGCAGTGCCCGGTTGGTGAAACGTTTAAATGTGAGACAGGGACAGGCTGCGGCTGTGGGATAGTTTTAGTACCCACAGTCGCTTGGAGATGGTTGCGGAGAAAATTGTCTGGCGCGTTTGCATGGGAGGGAATATACGGGGTTGTGCGGGGCGCGTCAATTTGTTGCAGGCGTAGGTCGGGTTTACCCGACGGCCAAGCCGGTGATGTCCACAATTTGTCGGGTTACGCTGCGCTAACCCGACCTACGAGACTGCCCCCTCCTCTCCCTGAAAGGGGGAAGAAGCATAGGCCGGGTAAGTGGCTACATCCCGCCCATCCGCTTGGCGAATGAAATGGCATAAGCTGGCGAACGGAAATGCAGGATGGGGTCATCGGTCGCCTCGATGCCGTCGGCCATCACCAGCGGGTCGAAATTGATTTTCGAGCATTCCGCGCCTTTTTGCGGCATGGCCTGTGAGATGGTGAGCGTGCCGACTTTCATTTCCTTGCGGTCTGCAGGCCACGCCAGGGTCGGATTATCCTCGGGGTCGCCGGGCTTGCCGATGGCGATAACCATGTCCCATTTGGCCGCTCCCTGTTTGGTGCGATCGATCAATGCCTGTTCCAGGAAATTGGGCGGCATGGTCTTGAGTTCGGCATCGGTGAGGCGCTTTTCGCCATCTTGCGGGACGAAGCGCCAGCGCACGAGGGTAGTTTTGCCCGCGCGGTTGATGAACTTGAAGGTGTGGATGCCGTAGTAGGCGCTGTTGGCATAGTTCGCGGGCGGATTGTTGCTGGCGAGGAAGTCTGCCTGCGCCTGGTTGTCCGGATGGCTGGCCTTGAACGCCTTTATTTTTTCAGGGTCGGGCTTTCCGGTTGCGGGATCCGGCTTCATCGCGAGCATCATTGCCAGGAAGGTTTCGGGATGCGCCGCGCCGAATATGGGCGTATTGAGCATGGTCATGTGCTGCAAGGCGTCATTCGGCAGCCGGAATTCCAGCGCCATGCCGCGCGCGCTCTTGGCCGTATCTGGAGCCTTGGGGTTGCCGCCCGCGAGCGAGAAGCGCGCCACGACCGGCACCGGCTTGCCCGAAAACAGCGCAGACCGCGAATAGGCATTGGGGACGCCGACAAACTCGCCTGCCGCGCAGGTGCCTTTGATGTGGTTGCGCCGCTCGCCCGGGGTGACGCCGAAAGCGCCTTCAATCGCCTCGACCACTTGATCGGGCGTGACTTCTTCCCCTGCCGCAGCGCTGGCTTCTCCTGCCGCAGCAAAGGCGGGAAACACCAGCGCGAGCAAGCCTGCGAATAAATAGGTTTGCGGAAATAGCTTGGCCATGTCATTTCTCCTTGTGATGGAAGCAGGCGCAGGGTGAGTTTCACCTGCTGCGGCTGCTTGACGATGATTACACTCTTACCTGAATTCACTGCATTGCGGACGCAAGACAGTGAGGGGATGTTACACCCAAAATTTATGGAGATTTCAGGAAAACTGCCGGGATTCGGATTACCTGCATTCCGGTATTGTTTTTTCCGCTAGCCTGCGAGGCCTACATAGACGTTCTGCACGTCCTCGTCAGCGTCCATCGCTTCGAGGAAGGCTTCGACTTCCTCGCGCTCGGCGTCGCTCAAAGTGTTGACCGGGTTCTTGGCGCGGTAGCCCAACTGGGCGGACTGCACGGTGAAGCCGTGCGCGGGCAAGGCGCGGCAGACGGCATCAAGGTCGGTGGCGTCGGTGATGAACAGAGTGGCGCCTTCTTCGGAGGGTTCGAAATCCTGTGCGCCAGCCTCGATGGCGGCCAGCTCGGGGTCGGCATCCTTGGCGCCGGGCACGGCTTCAATCAGGCCCTGGTAGTCGAAATCCCACGACACGGAGCCTTCCGCGCCGAGTTGGCCCTTGCGGAACAGCACGTTCATGCTGGATTTGGTGCGGTTGATATTGTCGGAGAGGCATTCGACGATGACGGGCACGCGGTGCGGCGCGAATCCTTCATACACCAACCGTTCCAGATGTACCCCGCCATCGAGCAGGCCCGCGCCTTTCTTGATGGCACGTTCCAGCGTTTCCTTGGGCATGGAGGCTTTCTTGGCTTGCTCCACCACCAGGCGCAGCCGCGAATTCATGTCTGGGTCGGCGCCCGCACGGGCTGCGACCATGATTTCCTTGGACAGCTTGCCGAATATCTTGCCCTTGGCATTCGCCGCGATTTCTTTATGCCTTGCTTTCCACTGTGCGCCCATGTCTTTTCTCTATACTTTGCTGGTTGGTACGAAATTCACGAACGCGCATCTTGCCCTAAAAGGCGCGATGGTTCAAATCGAGTGGTGATTTCAACTCCTTCCCTCTACCAGGGGCTGCGTGTGTTGTTGGGGCTTTAGCCCCTTACAACCACGGCCTACCCCCTGCGGGTGCAAGGGGAAATAGCGAATGGCTTGAGTATATCGCTCCCAAAGGTTATCTTGCACCCATGGACGTTTTTTCACACGGGCTGTGGGGCGGCATCACCGTCGGACGCGGGAGCAAAAAAAGCTTCGCGACGGCGGTCGCGATCGGCATGGCCCCGGACGTGATCGCCTTCGGGCCTTTTCTGGTGTCGCGCCTGATGAGCCAGGGCACGGAGTTTTTCTCGCACCTGGGCAAGCGGCCGGAGCTTTCGACCATTCCGGAATATGTGCATTCGGTTTACAGCGTGACGCACAGTTTTGTCGTGTTCGCCACGGTGTTTGCCATCGTGTGGGCCATACGCGGCAAGCCGATGCTGGAGATGCTGGCGTGGGGGCTGCATATCTGCATGGATATTCCCACGCACAGCCTCAAGTTTTTCCCGACGCCTTTCCTTTGGCCGGTTTCGGATTTCCATGTCGACGGCACGCCCTGGAGTTCACCTTATATTTTCTTCCCGAACTGGGGGCTGCTCATCATTTGCTATATTTGGTTCTTCTATTGGAAGCACAAACAGAAGTTACCGAAAGATACCGTAAATTGAATGTAGTTTAGAGGCGCAGGGTGGATAAAGCGCATAGCGCGTTCTACCTTTCCATTTGGTGGATACGCACTTCGAGCTTTATCCACCTTACGGCGCTCCAATTTCTGAAGATAAGACCAATTTACCGAAAAATACGGTAAATTGATAGCAAATTAAGCGGCATTCGCCACCTCTTCCACCACCCGCAAGAACGCATCCCCATACTTTGCCAGCTTGGCCTGCCCTATTCCGCTGATCTTTGCCATCTCGTCCAGCGTCTGCGGTTTTCGCTCCATGATTTCCAGCAGGGTGCTGTCGTGGAAGATGACGTAGGGCGGGACGCCTTGCTCACGGGCCAGCTCCGTGCGCCTGGCCTTGAGAGCCTGCCATAGGGGGTTTTCGTTGGCGCCTTCGAAGGGCTGGCGGCGGCGCGCTTCGCGCTCGGCCTTGGTGGCGCGACGCTTGGCCGGTTCGGCATCGCGGCGCAGCCATACTTGCTGTTCGCCGCGCAGAACGGGGCGGGCGGCCTCGGTGAGCTTGAGGCCGCCGTAACCTTCGATGTCCACGTTGATGAGACCGGCTGCGGCAAGCTGGCGATAGACGCTGCTCCATTGCTGTTGCGCCAGTTCTTTGCCGATGCCGAAGGTGCTGAGGTTCTGGTGGTTGAATTGTTCGACTTTTGGGGTGGCCTTGCCCAGCAGCACATCTATCAGGTGGGCGACGCCGAAGCGCTGGCCGGTGCGGTAGACGCAGGAGAGGGCCATCTGCGCGGCCTGGGTGGCGTCCCAGGTTTCCACGGGGGTGAGGCAGTTGTCGCACTGGGCGCATGCGCCGGGGTGTTCCTCGCCGAAGTAGCGCAAGATGGCTTGGTGGCGGCAGGCGGTAGATTCGCAGAAGCCGAGCAACGCATCGAGCTTCTGCAATTCGACGCGCTTGCGTTCTTCGGGGGCATCGCCGGAAAGCAGCATCTGGCGCATGGAGACGACGTCGCCCAGGCCATAGGCCATCCATGCGTTCGCGGGCAGGCCATCACGCCCGGCGCGGCCGGTTTCCTGATAGTAGCCTTCCATGCTCTTGGGCAGATCGAGATGGGCGACGAAGCGCACGTTGGGCTTATCTATGCCCATGCCGAAAGCAACGGTGGCGACCATGATGACGCCTTCTTCGCGCAAAAATCGCTTCTGGTTGGCATGGCGAGCGGCGGAGTCCATGCCCGCGTGGTAGGGCAAGGCATCCCAGCCCTGCTCCTTGAGCCAGGCGGCGGTCTCGTCCACTTTTTTGCGCGAGAGGCAATAGACGATGCCTGCATCCTGCGGATGCTCGGTTTCGAGGAAGGCTTGCAATTGCTGGCGGGCGTTGTTCTTCTGCGCGACGCGATAGCGGATATTGGGACGGTCGAAACTGGAAACGAATTGCCCTGCCCCTTCCAGCGTCAGGCGCTCGACGATCTCGCGCCGCGTGGGCGCGTCCGCCGTGGCGGTGAGCGCGATGCGCGGCACGTTGGGGAAGCGCTGGTGCAGTACTGTCAGTTCACGGTACTCCGGACGGAAGTCGTGCCCCCACTGTGATACGCAATGGGCTTCGTCTATGGCGAACAGGGCGATGCCGCCTGCGCCCTGCACACGCTCCAGCAGACTGAGAAAACCTTCCGTCATCAGGCGTTCCGGCGCGATGTAGAGCAACTTCAATTCGCCTCGCAGCAGGCGTTGGGACACTGCGCGTGCCTCATCCGCACCGAGACTAGAGTTGAGGAAGGCGGCTTGCACGCCGAGCTGGGTAAGCGCATCCACCTGATCCTGCATCAGCGCGATGAGCGGCGACACCACGATGCCCGTGCCTTTTCTCAACAATGCGGGAATCTGGTAGCACAGCGACTTGCCGCCGCCGGTGGGCATCAGCACCAGCGCATCGCCGCCGCCTGCGGCATGCTCGATGATGGCCTGCTGCTTGCCGCGAAAGGCGGGGTAGCCGAAAACGTCGCGCAGGATTTGCTGGGCGGAAGAATCGGAATGCGGCATGGGGAAGCTATCGGATACTCGGCATGGCGTCCCGCACGCTATACCGTGCCGGATTCCACCGGGTAGCGCACATAGAAAAGATTCAAGTTGGGTGCGCGCAGGGCGTTCAGCAGGGCATCGGCCTTTTCAGAGCTCAGCACGAATTCGACCTGCACCGGCAATTCACCCGCCAGCTCGAAGAAGGTTTCTTCATGCATGCGGCCGTGTCTGCCGTAACCCGCAATGGCGCGGAAAGCCGAGCCGCCTGGAATGCCGAGCTCCTTCGCCTGCTCCAGCACCCAGTCGTGTAATTGGATGCCTTTGTGGTGCTGTTTTTCGGTGACGTAGAATTTGAGGTAAACGTTCTGCATGGGGCCTCCTTAGGAATGCAGCCATTTCATGGTGTGTATGCCCGCCACCGTCATCAGCAGCGAGCCGCCGAGATGCGCCGAGATGATGGTAAGTGCCCAGGCGTATTGTTCGCGCATCAGCAGGGTGACGGTTTCCGCCGAAAAAGTGGAAAAAGTGGTCAGCCCGCCCAGGAAGCCGGTGATGATGAGCAGCCGCCATTCCGGCGTAAGCCCCGGGTGTACTTCAAAAAACGCGACCGACAGGCCGACAAGGTAGCCGCCAAGAAGATTGGCCGTCAGCGTACCCAGCGGCAGTTGCGTCAGCAGCGGGTTGAGCCACAGCCCGAACCCCCAGCGCAGCCATGCGCCTACAGCCGCACCCACCCCTATCGAAATGACCGGAAGAAAATTCATCCGCCCATTCTAACCGACATATGCGCCAGGAGAAAATGCGCCAGGCGCAGGGCCCCGGCCCCCAACATTTTCCGTCGCCATGATAGTATGCACCATCGCAATAATTCTGCCTGGAGCAATGCATGTACAAAATTCGTTTATTGTCCCTCGCCACCTGCGCCGCACTGGTGCTGGGCGCCTGCACGGAGCGCCCGCACCTCACCGCCCAGCAGGTAAAAAGCGTGGTCGGGCTCAGCATGGGCGTAGTGGATTCCCAATTGGGGCGTGCCAGTTCGATCACCGACGCCGGAGACAGCGTATGGTGGGAATACATAGGTATTGCCATGCCGAACGGCACTACCGACGGTTCCTGCCATATCGTTTTCAGGAAGGGTGTGGCAGTTGAAGTCAGGTGTTAATCGTTAACTATCATGGATGAGCAGGGCGCTCCCATAGCCATCATGGCGGGCCAGGCTCCGCCGCGGGCCAGGGCATCCATCTATCCCGAGCCCTTCGCTTCGCGCATGAAAGGGCGGGTGAAACACCCGCTCGGGGATTTATTCGGCCTGACAAATTTCGGGGTGAACCTGACACGGCTTGCGCCTGGCGCTGGCTCTGCCCTGCGTCACGCCCATTCCAGGCAGGACGAGTTCATCTACGTATTGCAGGGCCGCCCCGTGCTGGTCACCAATGCGGGAGAAACCCAGCTCGCGCCCGGCATGTGCGCGGGATTCAGGGCAGGGACGGACGACGCGCACCAATTGCTTAACCGCACCAATGGCGAAGTGGTGTTTCTTGAAGTGGGAGACCGCAGCGCCGGGGATACCGTCATCTACCCGGATGACGACCTGCAGGGGGCGCTTGTCGAGGGCACATGGCGGTTTGCGCACAAGGACGGCTCTGCCTACTGATGCAAAGACAATGTTCATCGAGCCAAGGAACTCGACTCAGCGAGAGTCTGTTTTGCCGTACCCCACAAGGACACTGCTTGACCATCCGAAGACATAATCAGAGATTCCCTGGGCATACCGCGCCGCGTGAAATGAGCATGCATTAAATTACCATTGTCAGCATCGCCGGTTGGGGTTAAAGTTCACACCACAACAACGTATAAATAAAGCAAGGAGTATGCTGATGGGAATGGACCTGCTGATGGCGCTTGCAATTGCCGCCATCATTCTGTTGCTGGCTTTCTGTCGCGCCTCCATCTGGAGTTGGCTGCTGACCCTGCTGGTGCTGGTGCCGGTGGTGGGCATCATCTATAGCATTTCCGATTTCGCCATGAAGATCACGCTTGGCGTCATTGCACTTATCGCAATGGTGTTGGGCGTCCCCTTCTTGCGCCGCAGCCTGATCAGCGCTCCCGTCCTGTCGATTTTCCGCAAGATATTGCCGCAAGTTTCGAGAACCGAACAGGAGGCGCTGGACGCCGGGACAGTCTGGTGGGACGGCGAATTGTTCAGCGGCTACCCGGATTGGTACAAGCTGGTTCATTTCCCCAAGCCCACCTTGACCGAAGATGAGGAGTCTTTCCTCGAAAGAGAGTGTGAAAAATTATGCGCCATGGTCGACGATTGGGAAGTCACCCATGTGCGCCAGGATTTGCCGCCCGAAGCCTGGAGCTACCTCAAGGAAAAGGGCTTTTTCGGCATGATCATCCCAAAGGAATACGGCGGGCTGGGCTTCTCGGCGCTGGCGCATTCTGCGGTGGTGACCAAACTGGCCTCGCGCAGCGCGACGCTTTCGGTGACGGCAATGGTGCCCAATTCGCTGGGCCCGGCCGAACTGCTGCTGCATTACGGCACGCAGCAACAGAAAGACCAGTATTTGCCGCGTCTGGCGAAAGGGCTGGAAATTCCCTGTTTTGCGCTGACCGGGCCGTTTGCCGGTTCCGATGCCGGGGCGATACCCGATTACGGCATCGTGTGCCACGGCGATTTCAACGGGCAGAGGGTGCTCGGCATTCGCCTGAATTGGGAAAAGCGCTACATCACCCTGTCGCCGGTGGCGACCCTGCTGGGACTGGCTTTCAAGCTATATGACCCGGATCGCCTGGCCGGGGGCGAGACCGACCGCGGCGTGACCCTGGCGCTGATACCGACCAACCTTCCCGGCGTGGTCACCGGACGCCGCCATTTTCCGCTCAACTCGGCCTTCCTGAACGGCCCCACGCAGGGCAAGGATGTGTTCATTCCCATGGATTTCATCATCGGCGGCTCGGCGCGCATCGGCGAAGGCTGGCGCATGCTGATGGAATGCCTTTCCGCCGGACGTGGCATATCCCTGCCCTCCAGCGCCACCGGCGCCTGCAAGCTCGCGGCGCGCGCCACCGGCGCCTATGCGCGGGTGCGCAAGCAATTCAAGCTGCCGGTCGGCAAATTCGAGGGCGTGGAAGAAGCGATGGCGCGCATCGGCGGCCATTTGTACATGATGGATTCTGCGCGGCTGTTGTCCACCGTGGGCATAGACCTCGGCGAGAAACCCTCGGTGGTATCGGCTATCGTCAAATACCATTGCACCGAGCGCAGCCGCATTGTGTCGAACGATGCGATGGATGTGCATGGCGGCAAGGGTATTTGTCTCGGGCCGAACAATTACCTGGGCCGCGGCTATCAGCAAGTGCCCATCGGAATCACGGTGGAAGGCGCAAACATCCTGACCCGCAGCCTAATCATCTTCGGACAGGGCGCAATCCGCTCCCATCCCTACGTACTCAAGGAAATCCGCGCCGCGCACGACAACACCGACAAAGCGCGCGCACTGCGGGATTTCGACGCGGCATTTTTCGCGCACATCGGGTTTACCGCAAGCAATGCGGTGCGCTCACTGGTATTCGGCCTGATGAACGGGCACGGCATCCCGGTGCCGCCGGTGGCGAACGAGCGCTATTACCAGAAGCTGACGCGCTATTCCACGGCATTCGCGCTGACGGCCGATGCGGCCATGCTGGTGATGGGCGGCAGCCTCAAGCGCCGCGAGAAAATTTCCGCGCGCCTGGGAGACATTTTGAGCCAGCTCTACATGTGTTCTGCCACGCTCAAGCGCTTCGAGGATGACAGACGCCCTCAGGAAGACTTGCCGCTGCTCCAGTGGGCCATGGACAACGCGCTGTACCGCATCGAGGAAGCTTTTGACGGCGTGCTGCGGAATTTCCCCAGCCGCATCGCAGCGATGGCATTGCGCGCGCTCATCTTCCCCACGGGAATGAAAGTAGCACCGCCCTCCGACCAGTTGGGGCACCAGATCGCCTCCCTGATGATGCAGCCGGGCGAAACGCGCGACCGCCTGACTTCCGGCATGTACCTGCCGGAAAGCAAGGACGACCCAATGGGCGCACTGGAGGCCGCGCTGCACAGCACGCTGGAATGCGAACCGCTGCAAGCCAAGGTGGAAGAGGCGCGCAAGACGTCCGGGGCGGCCAGGGTCAGGGGCATGAGCGAACTTGAACGCATCGCCGATGCGCGCAACAAGGGCGTGCTCAGGCCGGAAGAGGCCATGCTGCTGGAGCGCGATTACGAACTCAGGCGCAAGGTGATCATGGTGGACGATTTCGCGCCGGAAGAAATGGCGATTGGCAGTAAAGGACGATAGATCAGCAACGGATGGACACGGATAAGCACGGACAGAGATTGATGTGCTTGAGCGTGGATTCGGCAGCTTGGCATAGCTTTATCCGTGAACATCCGTGTTGATCCGTGGCTAGGTTGCCTTTAAGGGGATAGAAATAGGAATGGCTGACCTGCACGGCAAGACCATCTTCATCACCGGCGCGAGCCGGGGCATCGGGCGCGAGATCGCGCTGCGCTGCGCGCGCGACGGCGCGAACGTGGTGATTACCGGCAAGACGGACGAGCCCCACCCCAAACTTCCCGGCACCATTCACACCGTGGCTGCCGAGGCGGAACAAGCTGGCGGCCAGGCGCTGGCGATCCGGCTCGACGTGCGCGACGAAGCGGCCATCAAGGCAGCGGTGGAACAGGCGGCGCAGCGCTTCGGCGGGATTGACGCTCTGGTCAACAATGCCAGCGCCATCAGCCTGACCAGTACGCTGGAAACGCCCGCCAAACGGCTCGACCTGATGTGGGACGTGAACATGCGCGCCACCTTTCTCGCTTCCCAGGCATGCATTCCTTTTCTCAGGAAATCGGCCAACCCGCACATCCTCACGCTGTCGCCCCCGCTGAACCTGGACCCCAAATGGTTCGCGCCGCATGTGGCCTACACCATTTCCAAGTACGGCATGAGCCTGTGCGCGCTGGGCTTGGCGCGCGAATTTGCGGACGACGGCATCGCGGTGAATTGCCTGTGGCCGCGCACCACCATCGCCACTGCCGCCATCGAATTCAATTTTCCGGAAGCGGTGCTGCGCGCATCGCGCAAGCCATCCATCATGGCGGATGCGGCACATCATATCCTCCTGCACAACAGCCGCGAATGCAGCGGCAATTTTTTCGTGGACGAAGAGGTGCTGCGGAAGGCGGGCGTGGAAGATTTCGGGCAATATGCGGTGGCGGCGGGAACGCCGCTATACCAGGATTTGTTTTTATAATGACTCCCTCTTCCGGGGAAAAGCAGCCAAAGCTGTGTGCAGCAAGGCATTAACGACAGATCATTTGCTTTAAAAATAAGGGGGAAGGAATTATGAAGGGCGAAATCATCACTCCGGAAGAAGCCGTCACATTGCATGGCCTGTTTCTCGAGCGTGTGTCTCGCACGCCCGGTACGGTTGCCTACCGGTATTTCGACGTGCACCTGGAGAAGTGGCTGGCCCTGACGTGGACACAAATGCGCGACCAAGTGGCGCGCTGGCAAGCCGCGCTGCTGCGGGAAAAGCTACAGCCGGGCGACCGTGTTGCCGTCATGCTGCGCAACTGCCCGCAGTGGGTGATGTTCGACCAGGCTGCCATGTCGCTCGGGCTGGTGGTCGTGCCGCTGTATGTGGTGGACCGCCCGGACAACGTTGCCTATATCGTCAAGGATGCCGGAGTGAAGGCGCTGCTTTTCGAAACGGGGGAACAATGGGACGCACTCAAGACGGTGGCGGATCAAATGGGCAGCGTGCAACGCTTCATCAGCCTGGACCGGATCGCAAACGGCAGCGACCCGCGCCTGCAGTGCGCAGAAGATTGGCTGCCCGCCGAGGCGAAGCTGGGATATGAGCGGGTGCGCGACCGCGGCGCGCTGGCGACCATCATGTACACCTCCGGCACCACCGGCAAGCCCAAGGGCGTGATGCTGACGCACGACAACCTGGTGCGCAACGCCTGGGCTTCGGTGGCCACCTTCCACGGCGGCATCGGCATCAAGGACACGGCCCTGTCGTTCCTGCCGCTGTCGCACGCCTTCGAGCGCGTGCCGGGCTACTACATGCTGATGATGTCCGGCACCACCGTGGCCTACGCACGCTCCATTCCCCTGCTGGCCGACGATTTCAAGATCATCCGCCCCACCGTCCTGATGTCGGTGCCGCGCATCTACGAACGCATCTACAACGCGATCCACGCCAAACTGGAAGAAGGGCCGCCGCTCAGGCGCAAGCTGTTCACGCTCACCGTGGATGTCGGCTGGGACAGGTTCGAATACCAGCAGGGACGCTCGACCTGGCATCCCAAGCTGCTGCTGTGGCCGCTGCTCAAGCGCCTGGTGGCGGCCAAGGTGATGGATCGGATGGGCGGGCGCCTGCGCGTCTCCATCAGCGGCGGCGCTGCGCTGCCGCCCAAGGTGTCGCGCCTGTTCATCGCCATCGGCCTGCCGCTGTTGCAGGGCTACGGCATGACCGAGACCAGCCCGGTGGTATGCGTCAACCGCATGGAGCATAACCTGCCCTCCACCGTGGGCACCGTCCTAGAAGGCATCGAGGTGCGCATCGGCGAGAAAAATGCGCTGCTGGTGAGAGGCCATTGCAACATGGCCGGCTACTGGAACCTTCCCGAAGCCACCGCCGCCATGATAGACAAGGATGGCTGGCTCAACACCGGCGACACCGCAAGCATCTCCCCAAGCGGAAACATCACCATCACCGGGCGGCTGAAGGAAATCATTGTCATGTCCAATGGCGAAAAGGTGCCGCCCGCAGACATGGAAGACGCCATCATGCACGACAACCTGTTCGACCAGGTGATGGTGTATGGCGAGGGCCATCCCACGCTGGTCATGCTGGCAGTGGTCAACCCGGACAAATGGAAGGAATTCGCACAGCGGGTAGGCGTGCGCCCCGACATGCCGGAATCCTTGCGCGATGCGCGCATCGAAAAGGAAGTGTTGCAGCGCGTCGGCGAAAACATGAAGGAATTCCCCGGCTACGCCAGGGTGCGCCGCGCATTGCTGATGCTAGAGCCGTGGACCATCGAAAGCGGCTTGCTGACGCCCACTTTGAAGCTCAAGCGCCCGCAAGTCTCCATCCATTTTGCCAAAGAGATAGAGCAACTCTACCAGGGGCATTGAGATGAACAGCGAACACTCTGAAACAACCCTGCCGCAGCGCGAGCCGACCATCCGCGTGGTGGCGATGCCGTCGGATGCCAATTACACCGGCGACATCTTCGGCGGCTGGCTGATGGGGCAGGTGGACGTAGCTGGCAGCGTGCCAGCCCTGCACCGCGCCAGGGGCCGGGTGGCGACCGTTGCCGTGAATTCGTTCATATTCAAGCAGCCCATCTTCGTCGGCGACCTAGTGAGCTTCTACACCCGCATCCTAAAGGTGGGCACCACATCGATCACCGTTGAAGTCGAAGTATATGCGCAGCGCGACCCGGCCAAGCCTTACAGCGTAAAAGTGACCGAAGCGACACTGACCTATGTCGCAGTCGGAGAAGATCGCAAGCCTAGGCCGGTGCCGCCAGCGGATTGAGGATTTACAAAATGATCCCCTCCCCCTTGCAGGGGGAGGGTTAGGGAGGGGGTAGAAATCCGGCACTGCTGAACTCCAGGAGTGT
>JBGPSQ010000047.1:0-14703 GCA_041490205.1 Gallionellaceae bacterium | reverse complement strand
TGATCTTCTTTTCCAGATCCTCCATGTCGGCGCCTTCTTCGCCTTCGCCGAGCTCCTTCTGGATCGCCTTTACCTGTTCGTTCAGGTAATACTCGCGCTGGCTTTTTTCCATCTGGCGCTTGACGCGGCCGCGGATGCGCTTTTCCACTTGCAGGATGTCGAGTTCGGACTCCAGCAGGCCAAGCAAATGCTCGAGGCGGCGGCGCACCTCGAAAATTTCCAGCACCTCCTGCTTTTGCTCCAGCTTGAGCGGCAAATGCGCGGCGACAGTGTCAGCCAACCGCCCGGCGTCATCTATGCCAGCCAGCGAAGTCAGGATTTCAGGCGGGATTTTCTTGTTGAGCTTGACGTACTGGTCGAACTGGCCGACCAGGGCGCGGCGCATGGCCTCAGCCTCGTGCCCCATTTCTTCATCCACCGGGATCACTCGGACATCTGCCTCGAAATGAGTTTGTTGGTCGACCACACGCAATAGCTGCGCACGCTGTGTGCCTTCCACCAGCACCTTGACCGTGCCGTCCGGAAGCTTGAGCATTTGCAGGATATTGGCGATGCTGCCTATTCCATACAGATCACTGGTAGAGGGTTCGTCCTTGGCGGCGGATTTTTGCGCTACCAATACAATGCTCTTGCCCGCCTCCATGGCGGCTTCCAGTGCGCGTATGGACTTTGCTCTCCCGACAAACAAGGGGATGACCATGTGCGGAAACACCACTACGTCGCGCAGGGGCAACAGCGGCAACGGGGTGGCGGGTGATGTGACGTATGTTTCGTTTTCTGACATGGCGAGTTTCCCTGCGATTTAGCTAATTGTAGGGGTAAGATGGGGGCGCGGCAAAAAAATTCAACTGCTGCGCTAACTGACTGATTCCATAGGGGTGGATTGTCCCTCCCTGTGGCTCCGGCAAGCCGGAGAGAAACCCTGGCACCTCGAGGCAAATCCGAGGAAGGGGCCGGTAGCAGCGTGCGCTACCGGTTATTCGCAGGGTTCTACCTTGATTTCCAGGGGCCTGCTGCCCAAGGCCGCCTAAGCGGCTTTGGGTGTGTCTGCGTACATCACGATAGGCTTGATCTCGCCCTTGGGCCCGCCATTGTCGTCCAGCACGACTTTCTCGACATTTTCCATGGAGGGCAAGCTGAACATGATGTCGAGCAAGGTGTGTTCCAGGATGGAGCGCAGCCCGCGTGCGCCGGTCTTGCGCGCCAGCGCGCGCTTGGCGATGGCATGCAGCACATGCTCGCGGAATTCCAATTCCACCCCTTCCATGGCAAACAGTTTCTGGTATTGCTTGGTCAAGGCGTTCTTCGGCTCGGTGAGTATCTGGATAAGCGCAGATTCATCCAAGTCTTCCAGCGTGGCCACGACAGGCAGGCGTCCAACGAATTCAGGAATCAGGCCGAATTTGATCAGGTCTTCCGGTTCCACCTCACGCAATACTTCGCCTACCGCCTTTTGGTCGGTGCGGTTGGACAGGTTGGCGCCGAAACCGATCCCGGATTTTTCGGATCGGTTGCGGATGATCTTGTCCAGGCCATCGAAAGCGCCGCCGCAGATGAACAGTATGTTGCTGGTATCCACCTGCAGGAATTCGGTATTCGGATGCTTGCGTCCGCCTTGGGGCGGAACAGATGCCTTGGTGCCCTCGATCAGCTTGAGCAGGGCCTGCTGCACGCCTTCCCCGGAAACGTCGCGGGTGATGGAGGGGTTGTCCGACTTGCGTGAAATCTTGTCGATCTCGTCTATGTAAACGATGCCGCGCTGCGCCTTTTCCACATTATAGTCGCAGGCCATCAAGAGCTTCTGGATGATGTTCTCGACGTCTTCGCCGACATATCCCGCCTCGGTCAGCGTGGTGGCATCCGCCATCACGAAAGGCACTTCGAGCAGGCGTGCCAGCGTTTGCGCCAGCAGGGTTTTTCCAGAGCCGGTCGGGCCGATCAAGAGTATGTTGCTCTTGGATAGCTCGACACCGTCCTTGCTGCTGCTTGAGAGCCGTTTGTAGTGGTTATATACGGCCACGGACAATATTTTCTTGGCGGGTTCCTGGCCGATCACGTACTCATCCAGGCGTGAGCATATATCCTTGGGCACAGGCAGATCGCGCCGCTCACCCGGCTTGCCAATCTCGGGCGTCTGGCTTTCTTCGCGGATAATGTCGTTGCACAGCTCTATGCATTCGTCACACACGAACACCGAGGGGCCCGCAACCAGTTTGCGCACTTCGTCCTGGCTCTTGCCGCAAAAAGAGCAATACAGCAGTCTGCCGCCTTTGCCTTTATCCGTCATGTCATCTCACTCCTGGGTTATCGCCTGGCATTATGGATCAACCGCGCTTGTTCAGCACCTGGTCGGCCAGGCCGTATTTCACTGCGGCATCCGCGCTCAGGAAATTGTCGCGGTCAGTGTCGCGCTCTATGGCTTCGATAGGCTGCCCGGTATGCTTGGCCAGCATCTCATTCAGCCTTTGTTTCATGAACATAATCTCTTTCGCGTGAATTTCGATGTCCGAAGCCTGGCCCTGGAAACCGGCTGAGGGCTGGTGGATCATCACGCGCGAATTGGGCAGGCAGAAACGCTTGCCATTTTCGCCGGCCGCCAGCAGAAATGCGCCCATGCTCGCGGCCTGGCCGATGCACAGGGTGCTGACGGCGGGCTTGATGAACTGCATCGTGTCGTAGATGGCCATGCCAGCAGTAACAGAGCCGCCGGGCGAATTGATGTATAAGTGGATGTCCTTGTCGGGATTTTCCGATTCCAGGAACAGCAGTTGCGCCACAATCAGGTTGGCGGTGTTGTCGTCCACGGGCCCCACCAGGAATACAACGCGCTCCTTGAGCAGGCGCGAGTAGATGTCGTAGGCCCGCTCGCCGCGTCCGGTCGATTCCACCACCATCGGAATCAGGCCGATGTTTTGCGGCGTCCAACTATTCTGCATGGATGCATTCCACTTCATTGACCATTCTCCATGAGTTCGTCAAATCCGACTGCTTTGTCGGTCACTTTGGCCGCGTTCATGACCCATGCTACCACGTTATCTTCCAGCACCAGATTCTCCACTTCCTTCATGCGCGACGGATCGGCGGCATACCAGCGAATCACCTGTTCCGGCTGATTGAAGCCTTGGGCGAATTCCTTGATCATCGCCTTGATCTGCTCCGGTTTTGCGCCGAGGCTATGCTGCTCGACCGCTTTGGCGAGGATCAGGCCCAGTTTGACGCGCTTTTGCGCACGTTCGACAAACATATCCGTGGGCAACTGCATCCCTTTGGGCATCCGCATGCCGCGCTGTTCCATGTCCTGCACCATTTGCTGCGCCAGGCTTTCCGCTTCCCAATCCACCAGCACCTTGGGCAGGTCCAGCTGGGTCACGCTCGCCAGGGCATCCATCGCGCTTTCCTTGTTGCGCACCTTGATGCGGCGCGCCACTTCACGCTCCAGGTTGGCGCGGATTTCAGCCTTGAGCTTGTTCACGTCGCCATCCGCAATACCCAGCGACTTGGCGAATTCCGCATCCACTTCCGGCAGGCGCGGCACTTCGACGGCATGCACAGCGACGGTAAACACCACCTGTTTGCCCGCCACATCTTTGCCGTGGTAGTTCTCAGGGAAGGTCAGGTCAAACGACTTGGTTTCGCCGGCCTTCGTGCCGATGAGGGCTTTTTCGAAATCAGGCAACATGCGTCCCTGCCCAAGCACCACGGAAAAATCCTTTGCTTCGCCGCCTTCAAATACTGCGCCGTTCAGCTTGCCGGTGAAGTCCAGGCGCACCTGATCGCCATCCTGCGCGGCACGGCTGGCCGGCTCGAACACCGCACGTTGCTTGCGCATGGTGGCTATGGTGCTCTCGACGTCCGCATCGCTCAAGGTGAAAACCGTGCGCTCCATTGACTGCCCGCTCAGGTCACCCACCTTGACTTCGGGATAAACCTCGAAAGTCGCGCTGAATTCCACTTGTTCGGCAGCAGGGTCGGCGTTCTTGAGTTCAAAGCTGGGCGAGCCGGCTACTTTCAGGTTTTGGGCCTTGATAACATCGGCAAAGGTGCGCTGCAGGCTTTCCCCCAGCACCTCTTGGTGAACTTGTGCGCCATACTGCTGTTCCAGCACCTTGAGCGGCGCCTTGCCCGGCCTGAAGCCATGCACCTTGGCGGTGCGGCCCAAGCGCTTCAGGCGTGATTCGATTTCCCCGCGCACCTGTTGCTGAGGGATGGTTGCGTTAAGCCGGCGCTCCAGCGCGCCCAGAGATTCCACACTTGCCATGCTGATATTATCCTGAATAAATTGCCAAAATTCCCCACCCTAAACCCCGGTGGTAGCTAAGTGTAACATATAACCGGGCGGCCCTTGGCCGCAGGCTACCGACCGTTCAGCCAGCTAGTCGGCGCGCCGCCAAGTCTCCGATTGCCCAAACCAGCTGATGCCGATGTACCCGGTCACTTCCAGCGTCTTGCCGTCCTCTGAAAGCCGCATGTGGCACCGGTAAACCTTTCCATCATCAGGGTCTATGATTTCCCCTCCCTCAAAGGTCTGGCTATCCTTGCGCTTCATCCCGTAAAGGATGCGCATCCCCAATAGGGGTTGGTTGCGCAGGCTTCCCGAGCAGCCGCCGCAAACCCTGGCATTTTCGCCCGCCACGTCTGCCATGAGCTTGACGATCTTGCCCTCATAAGCGCCATCGGCTGTTTTCTCGATGCGGATCAGCGCCTCGACTTTCCCGGTCTGGTCGTCAAATTCCTGCCACACCCCTGCCAATTCGCCGCCTTGAGCCAGCGATGGCATCAGCAGGGCAATCACCGATAGGCGGCACAATGCAGACATTGCATCTTTCCCGGCTATTTTATCAGCCCCTCTGCTTTCAGCGCGGCCTGCACTGCCGGGCGCGTGGCAATCCGCGCGAGATATTCCCGGATATGGGGGAATGGGCCAAGATCATATCCGACATGGCTGCTCCAGCTCGCCACCACGAACAGGTAAGCATCGGCCACGGTATAGCTCTCGCCCATCAGGTATGGCTTGCTTGCCAGTTGCGTTTCCGCATATCCCAGGCGCCGGGTGAGCATATTGCGCGCATAGTTTTTTACCTCGTCCGTAGCGGCTTTGTTGAACATGGGGCTGAAGGATTTGTGGATTTCCGTAGAGATGAAGGTAAGCCATTCCTGCAGCCGGTAACGTTCCATCGTACCCGCCTTGGGTGCGAGTCCCGATTCGGGTTTCTGGTCGGCAATATATTGCAGGATGGTGGCGCCCTCGGTCAGGACGTTGCCGTCATTCAGCTTGAGCGCCGGCACGTATCCCTTGGGATTGATCTGCATGAAATCTTCTCCGCTGGCTGTCGTTTTGGTGGCGGGGATCAGTTTGTCGATTTCAAACGGCAATCCGGTTTCATGCAGGACAATGTGCGATGCCAGCGAACACGTGCCGGGGGCGTAATACAGCTTCATTGAATTTCCCTCCTTCGAATAATTATGTTTGGTCAGATGCTATTTCTGCGTATTCGGCAGGGGTCGATTTGGTTCGCCGCTTTTGGGGGCGATTCCCGGCCGCAAGCCTTCTACCGTGTCGCCCGTGTTGACGCCATGCGCGGCAAACCAGCCGCTGTTCATTTCCAGCGCATACTGGGAATCGGCTTGTGCGTAATGTATGTCCAGGGAGTAGGGTTGCATTTCTACGATATTGACGATGCGGCCATCACCCCCGATAAAAGCGATGGCAATCGGCAGCGGCGTATTTTTCATCCAGAATCCGTACCGGGCAGCCGTGGGAAATACGAATATCATGCCGCAATCGGCGCACAGGCGGGTGCGCTGCATCAATCCATGTTCGCGTGCCGCGGGCGTATCGGCGACTTCGGCGCTGATAGCATGCTTGCCGATTGCAAGAACCAGGTCGCCAGCATGCGCCAGCGGAGAGCAGGCCAGTACCAGCAGTAGTAAGGGGCGGGCGATTTTCATGTCTAACTGATTAAACTATGTTTGGTGGACTTTTCAGGTTTGGCAGTTTATCAGACCGCAGGTATTGGCGATGGGCTACAATTATTCCTTGAACGTTTATGACCGAATCATGAATCCTACCCTTGTTTTCGACATCGAAACCATCCCCGACATTGCCGGGCTGCGCTCATTGCATGAGCTGGAAAGCGCCGTGAGCGACCGGGATGTGGCGGAAATGGCCTTCCAGATGCGCCGCCAGAAAACCGGCAGTGATTTTCTGCCGCATCACCTGCATCGTGTCGCGGCGATATCCTGCGTGTTGCGCGAGGGGGACAATTTCCGCGTGTGGTCGCTGGGCGAGCCGGGCGAAGACGAAGGTAGCCTGATCCAGCGTTTTTTCGACGGAGTCGAAAAATACACGCCGCAACTGGTTTCATGGAACGGCGGCGGGTTCGACCTGCCGGTGCTGCACTATCGCGGCCTGATCCACGGCGTGCAATGCCCGCGCTACTGGGACATGGGCGAGGACGACAAGGATTTCAAATGGAACAACTACATCAGCCGCTACCACTCGCGCCACCTGGATTTGATGGACCTGCTCGCGATGTACACCGGCCGTGCCAACGCGCCGCTGGATGATCTGGCCAAATTGATCGGCTTTCCCGGCAAGATGGGCATGGACGGCAGCCAGGTGTGGGGTGCTTACCAGGACGGCAAGCTGGAAGAAATCCGCAATTACTGCGAAACCGATGTGGTGAATACTTGGCTGGTCTTCGCACGCTTCCAGATGATGCGCGGCCAGTTCACCAAGGCGCGTTACAAACAGGAATGCGAACTGGTGCGCGGCACGCTTTCCAGGCTGGAGGGGGCGCACTGGAAAGAATTTCTTGCTGCATGGCCAGTTGCGGACAATTCCTAATAGGGCAGGGCGGGCATGTTTGTAAAAGTCGTGCTGTTGTTGATTGTGATCTCCATGGCGGTTTTCGTCTATCGTGCGATTGCCAGAAAATCCCGCCGGAAATTTCTTGAGGGCTTCCAGATGCCGGAAGCGGTACTGAATCGCTTCCGCTCAAAGCGCTCCGAGTTGAGCGATGGTCAAAGGGTGCTGGTGCAGCAGGCCTTGCATCAATATTTCGATGTCTGCTTGCGCGCGCGCGGGAGGTTTGTCTCCATGCCGTCGCAAGTGGTGGACGATTTGTGGCATGAATTCATCCTGTTCACGCGCAACTACGAAAACTTTTGCCGGAAAGCATTCGGGCGCTATTTGCATCACACGCCGGTCGAGGCCATGTCGTCGCCGCATGTGGCGACGGACGGGATACGCCGTACCTGGTTTCATGCCTGCCGTATTGAGGGCATCAACCCCAAGCAGCCCGAGCGCCTGCCGCTGTTGTTTGCGCTGGATGCGCAGTTCGGCATCGCGAATGGTTTTTTCTACAGCTTGAATTGCAGGGATGCCGCCACCTCCTCCAGCAATTCGTTTTGCGCTTCCGATATTGGCTGCGGGGGCGGTTCATCATGCGGTGGTGATTCCGGAGGGGAAGGGGGCGGCGGGGATGGTGGAAGCAGTTGCGGTGGTGGTTGCGGAGGCGGAGGCGATTAAGGCAGTATGGAAATGAAAAGTGAAGTAATTGAATCTCTCGATCACGAGGGTCGCGGCATCGCACACGCAGAAGGCAAGGTCATCTTCATAGAAGGTGCGCTGACGGGCGAACGGGTGACCTATTCCTCGTATCGCAAAAAAAACAACTATGAGCAGGCGCAAGTCGGGCAAATCCTGAAACCGTCTTTTATGCGCGTAACGCCAAAGTGCGCGATTTTCGGCGTGTGCGGTGGCTGCTCAATGCAGCACCTGGAGGCGCGGGCTCAGGTTGCCGTCAAACAGCGCGTACTGGAGGACAACCTGCAACGCATCGGCAAAGTGAAGGCCGAGACCATGCTGCCGCCCATTTATGGGCAACCCTGGGGCTACCGCCAGCGCGCGCGCCTGTCGGTGCGGCATGTGTTGAAGAAGGGCAAGACGCTGGTTGGCTTCCGTGAGAAAAACGGCAAATATGTGGCGGACATGCGGCATTGCGAAATCCTGACACCAAAAATTGCCAGCCTGTTGCCGTTGCTGGGTGAATTGAACGAGAGCTTCACCGTCCGCGATGTCCTGCCGCAGATCGAGGTGGCCTGCGGCGATAACGTGGATGTGCTGGTGCTGCGCATTTTGCAGGCGCTCTCGCCGTCGGATGAAGCGGCGATCAAACGATTTGCCGACACCCACCAGGTGCAATTCTGGCTGCAAACCAAGGGGCCGGAAACGGTTGTGCCCTTCTACCCGCTGGATGCGCCGCCGCTCAGCTACAGCCTGCCGGAATTCGGTATCACCATGCCGTTCGCACCGACCGAATTCACCCAGGTGAATAGCGAAATGAACCGCCTGATGGTGAGCCGTGCCGTGCGCTTACTGGCGCCACTGCCCGGCGAACGCATCGCGGATTTCTTCTGCGGCCTGGGTAATTTCACCCTGCCGATTGCGAAGAGCGGCGCACAGGTATTGGGGGTCGAGGGCAGCGACGCCCTGGTGACGCGCGCCAGGCAGAATGCCGGATACAACGGCCTGGCGGGTAATACGGAATTCCGGGCGATGAACCTGTTTGGGATGGACGAGCCTGCGCTGGCGCGCCTCGGCTCATTCGACAAATGGCTGGTCGATCCGCCACGCGATGGCGCCATCGATCTGATGAAATCCATCAGCGCTGAAACCGCGCCCCGCCGCATCGTCTATGTCTCGTGCAGCCCCTCCACCCTTGCGCGTGACGCGGAGGTGCTGGTGCATGTCAAGGGCTACACGCTGAAAGCGGCGGGCGTGATGAACATGTTTCCGCACACTTCGCATGTGGAATCCATTGCGGTCTTCACTAAAGAATAAGACAAGGCAGGCAGAGAACAGAAAAATGGCGGGTGCTTAACAGCCTGTCAGGGGTGACGTGGCTTCAGCGCCATGCCCTCAAGCGAAATTCCCGCCCAGCCGGTCTTCATGAAATTTCGGATATTCCGGTGATCGGCGCCGTCGGGGTTGCCCAGCACGTCCTTGCGGTAATAGTCGCCGAAGCAGTGCAGGGTTTGCTGCACGGAAAGATTATGCATCCGGGCGAACGAGAATATCTTGCACGACCCATTGTTCTGTCCCGCTTCATTGAGCAGGCCGCCATTTTTGAAAGCGGTCGGGGTGAAGTCGTAGTGTGCGTCTATTGTCGCTATGGTGTCGCTGAAGGCAGTGCCGGCGGGCGCTTCATTCAGCCGCTGCAGGAAGGCGGTCAGTTCCATTGCAAAATCCTGGTGATTGGCATGAAAACAACAACAGCTATAAACCTTTAACCCCGGGGGGAAATCTGAAACGCCAGGAAAATTGGTGCCGCCTATCGGATTCGAACTGATGACCTACCGCTTACAAGGCGGTTGCTCTACCAACTGAGCTAAGGCGGCTTTGCTACGCGGGAAGCTGCACCCGGAAAACCTGCTGAGAACTGTGGTAGGCCGTGCCAGATTCGAACTGGCGACCAACGGATTAAAAGTCCGCTGCTCTACCGGCTGAGCTAACGACCCACATCCCAAAAGGAAGCGCGCATTATACGGATTTGCCCGGCAGTGTCAAACCGAAGCTGCTGGTTTCAACTCCCGCGATAGCGTGTTGGGTCGGCCACTCCCGCAGTCTCGAAGCCGGCGCGGCGCAAGCGGCAGGAATCGCAGACGCCGCAGGCACGGCCATCCGCGTCCGCCTGGTAGCAGGAAACCGTCATGCCGTAATCCACGCCCAGTTTCACGCCCTGCCTGATGATTTCCGCCTTGGACAGGCTTATCAATGGCGTATGGATTTTCAGCGGACGGCCCTCGACCGCCGCCTTGGTGGCAAGGTTGGCCATGCGCTCGAAGGCCGCGATATATTCGGGACGGCAATCCGGGTAGCCGGAATAATCCACGGCATTCACGCCGATGAATATATCCTGCGCCTGCAATACTTCCGCCCAGGCCAGGGCCAGCGACAGCATGATGGTGTTGCGCGCAGGCACATAGGTGACGGGGATGCCTGATGAGGGTAGTTCCGGCACGGCAATATTGGCATCGGTCAATGCCGAGCCGCCGAATGCGGTCAGGTCGATGCGGATCACGCGCTGTTGCGCGGCGCCCAGTTTCTGCGCCACGCGCGCCGCCGCCGCCAGTTCGGCATGGTGGCGCTGGCCGTAATCCACGCACAGGGCGTGGCAGGCAAAACCGTCCTGCCGCGCCAGCGCCAGGACGGTGGCGGAATCCAACCCGCCAGACAGCAGCACTACTGCTTGTTTCATTCCGCCTGTTTTTAGGCTGCCAGGTTTCAGATTGTCAGCGTCCACGTTCATCCCCCCACAGCAATTTGTGCAACTGGACTTGCATGCGCACCGGCAAATGGTCGCGCAATATCCATTCGGCCAGCGCGGTGGGCGACAGCTTGCCTTGTACCGGCGCGAACAGCACTGAGCATTTCTTGTCCAGGGCGTGTTCCGTCAGCTTTTGCTTGGCCCATGCGTAATCCGCTTCGTCGCATAGCACGATCTTGATTTCGTCGTGCGGGTTGAGGTGGGTCAAGTTGCCCCACAGGTTTTTTTCCGCTTCGCCGGAACCAGGCGTCTTGAGGTCCAGCACCTTCGCCACGCGCGCATCCACCGCGCTTACGTCCAGCGCCCCGCCGGTTTCCAGGGATACGTCATAGCCCGCGTCGCATAGGGTCTCCAGCAGCTCCAGGCAATTTTTCTGCGCCAGCGGCTCGCCGCCGGTGACGGTAACGTAATGCGCCCCATGCCGCGCAACCTCATCGAGGATCTGCGCGATCTCCATGTTCTGCCCGCCGGTGAAAGCATAGGTGGTATCGCAATAAGTGCAGCGCAACGGACAGCCGGTCAGGCGCACGAAAACCGTGGGCAAGCCGACACGGCTGGTTTCGCCTTGCAGGGAGAAGAAAATTTCGCTGATGCGCAGTTGCGGCACGCTGACGATAAACCGGAACCGTCGGAAGACGGGTTATTTGAGGGAATCCAGGCGTTTTTTCGCCCTGGGGGTGATGGGGTTGTCGGGGTAATTCATGATGATTTGCTTGAGCGTCTTTTTTGCGTTTTCCAAATCGCCTAATTCCTGGTAGGAGATGGCCGCGCCCAGCAGGGCGCTGGGGGCCATTCCGCTGGCAGGATATTTGCTGGCCGCGGTCAGGTAGCTGTTCACCGCATTCTTGTAATCTTTCAGCCCGTAATAAGCCGCACCCATCCGGTAATAGGCGTTGGGCGCCAGTGTCGAGCCGGGGTATTTTTTCAGGAAATCCATGAAAGCGGCAATCGATGCCTGTTGCTTATTGGATTTGTACAGGGCAAATGCCGCGTCGAAATCGCGATTTTCGGCAACCGGGTCAATCGGCACTGGCGCAGTTGTGGTTTCCACACCGGAAGCGGCAGTAGGCGAAACGGCTTGGCCGGTCTGCGGTCCGCCCGCCTCAAGCCGGCGCAAGCGGCTATCGAGGTCTACGTAAAAATCCTTCTGGCGTTTTTCCGCATCCTGCAAATTATGCAGAAGTTCTTCGTTCCTGCCTTGCAGCTTGCGCACCTCTTCGCTCATGGCGTCGAGCTGTGCCTGCATCTCCATCATGGTACGCGCCCGTTGTTTCCCGGCATCTTCCAACTGGGAAATGCGCCCTTCAAGCTCCTTGATCTGCTTGCGCGATTCCTCGTCGGTAAACAGTCCCGCATGGGCCTGTCCGGCGACGACGCAAGCTGCCAGCAGCAGAAGGGCGCGCGCTTTCATGGGTTACTTGTAGATCAGGTCGGTGCGGCGGTTTTCTTTCCAGCAGCTTTCTGCATGGCAGGTCATTTTCGGCTTCTCTTCGCCGTTGCTGACTGCCTCGATCTGGCTGGCGGAGGCTCCTCCGGATTGCAGCAGTTTCTTTACGCCATCCGCGCGGCGTTGGCCTAGCGCCAGGTTGTATTCGTTGCTGCCGCGCTCGTCGCAATTTCCCTCCAGGCGCACTTTGGCATCGGGATGCGTGCTCAGGTATTGCGCATGCGCGTCCACCACCGGACGGTCTTCGCGTTGCACCACGGCCACGTCCAGCGGGTAATACACGCTGCGCTTGGCCAGGATGCTATTGGGGTCGTTCAGGGGGTCAACAGCCACTTTTTCCGGAGCCACTTGTTGCACGGGCTGGGCGGGTGCTTCGGCTGCGGGGGTTTCCGGCTTGGTCTCTTGCTTTGGCTTTTCGGTTGCGCAAGCAGCCAGCATGCCCATCATCAGGATACTCAATGCCACGTTTTTCATGACGTATAAACCTCCGTTAATTAATATTGTTCAAAAGTGGTCCCCACGTTGGCTCACGAATATCGCCGGCTTGCGGAAACATTTTCTGTTTTACACGGCCATCGCTGGAAACGGTCGATAATATACCACGCCCTTGCGCCTCGTTGGCAAACAGCAGCATCTTGCCGTTGGGGGCAAAACTAGGGCGTTTTTCCCAACCGCCGTCGGTCAGCATTTGCATTTGGCGCGTGTCAAAATCCTGTACCGCGATATAAAAATGCCCGCTCACCAGGTGGGTAAAAGTGAAGGCTTTGCCGTCAGGACTGTAACGCGGGGAAAAATTCTGCCCTTCGTCGAATGTCATGCGTTCAACGGGCCCCGTTCCGTCCGCAGACATCCGGTAAATCTGCGGCGAACCGCCCTGATCCGAGGTAAACAGCAGGAATTGCCCGTCAGGGGAAAAACAGGGCTCGGTGTCTATCGCTCCGCTGAAACTGATGCGGCGCAGATCGCCTCCATCCGGACGGATCAGGTAAATCTGCGAGGCACCGTCGCGCGTCAGCACGATGGCAAGATGCCGCCCGTCCGGCGCCCATGCGGGGGCGCTGTTGCTGCCCTCGAAGTTCGCCAGCAGCAGGCGCTGGCCGGTGAGCAGCGATTGCACGTAAACGACGGCATGGCGCTTTTCGAACGAAACGTATGCAAGGTGGCTGCCGTCCGGCGACCATGAAGGCGACATGATGGTTTCAGCGCTCTTCAGCACAGTCTGTTCGCCGAAGCCGTCGCTGTCGGCCACCACCAGGCGGTAGGTGGACCCTTGTTTGTTTACATAGGCGATGCGCGTGCTGAACACCCCGCGCGTGCCGGTCAGTTTTTCGAAAATCATATCTGCGATGCGGTGGGCAATGGCGCGTAATTGGCTGCTCTTGCCGGACAACGACAGACCGGCCAACTCCGTTTGCCGCACCACATCCATCAGGCGGAATTGCACCACGACTCGCCCGTTTTCCTGCGCTGACACGCTGCCGATAACCAGCGCGTCCGTGCCGCCCCAGTCGGCATACGCCACCTCATTCGGCTGGTGCGGCGCTTTGCCGGCGGTATTGGTCAGCCGAAACAGCCCGCTACGCTGCAAATCGGCGGCCACCACGCTGGTGATGCCCTGCGTAAGCTTTTCTTCTCCCACGAACGGAACGATCGCAATGGGTATCTGGTGTTCGCCCGCTCCGGTGATCTCGATGGTCAGGTCGGCGTGCGCGGGCAGCGACAAACAAAACAGGAGCAGCAAACCCGCAAATCGCAAAACCGTATTTCCTTTCATGAATTATTCTCCGTCTTTGGGGCTGAATTTGAGTTCCAGATGGTTAGGATTGATAAACCTTGCTCTGGCCGCTTCATCCTTTGGCAAGGGTAGCGTATTTGTCTTTAAAATGGCGCGTTCAACCGCACTGTCATACGCAGCATTGCCGCTCGACTTGACCAGCTTGACATCATCCAGCAGCACGCTGCCATCCGGCAATAGGGTTATAACAAATACTGCCAGCGCATTGTCCGGCACGTCCGGCGGCAATACGATATTGTTGCGGATTTTGGATCTGATCAGTTCTTTGTATTTTTCCACTTCGCTTTTGATGGCGGCATTCGCTTTCGCCGCTAGCGCCGCTTTTTCCTTGTTATCGGCTTGTTCCTTGCTGACTGCCACATCCGCCCCTTGGTCCGCTACCTGCATATCTTCTTGGTTGCGCTTCAGTTCAGCTTTGCTGGGTTTCTTTTTTTGTTCCGGCTTGGTGGCTTCCTTGGGTTTGCTCACCTCTGTTTTCTTTTTTCCTCCTGCCAAGTCAATGTCGGACTTGGCAGGAGGCGCGGGTGTTTCGGCTGGCTTCGGTTTGGCCTGCACTGGTTTCGGGGGCGGCGTTTCCGCAGGGGGTGCCATTGGCGCCGGGTGAGCATTCGTTTCCGGCAGTTCCCCCCATAACTCCACTTCCATGCCTTCCGGCTGCCGCACTTGCCAATTGACGCCCAGGTAAAGCGCAGTAAAAAAAATGGCGTGCATCGCCAGCGTCAGCAGCACGGATGAATATTTGTAAGGTTCGTTGTATACGAACGCGGCCATGTTCACCTGGCCCGCACCAGCAATCCGACCTTGCGCACCTGTTGCCGTTGCAACATGTCCATCACGTTGGTCACTTCCTCATAGCGCACATCCTTGTCGGCGGAAATCACCACTGGCTGGTCGGCGTGGCGCGCCTGCTGTTTTTTGAGGTAGGCAAGCAACTCGTCGCGGGATACCTCCATCTCTTCGCCGCCCTTGCTGCGGTCGCGCAGCGCCAGCGAATTATCTTTCCTGATGATCACCTCCAGCGGCGCGACAGGCGGGGCCAACGATTTTCCCACGCTGGGGAGGTCGATCTGCCCCGGGTTCATCAACGGTGCGGTGATCATGAAAATAACCAGCAGCACCAGCATCACGTC
>JBGPSQ010000046.1:0-14732 GCA_041490205.1 Gallionellaceae bacterium | reverse complement strand
TTCATGGGGCGCTACACCTCCGAAGCGCTGGGCGATTATTGCGCAGGACCGAACCACGTCTTGCCCACATCGGGCACTGCACGCTTCTCGTCGCCGCTCGGTGTTTACGATTTCCAGAAACGCAGCAGCCTGATTCAGGTCTCCGCCCAAGGCGCGCAAAAACTCGGCGCGATTGCCGCAGAGTTGGCCTTTGGCGAGGGGTTGCAAGCGCACGCGCAGTCTGCGCTATTCAGGAAGGAATAAAAACGGGCAGCGGTCTTTCAACCGATGCCCGTGGTTTTGCCGACAGCCGTAGCGTTACTTCCAGCGATACCCAATGCTCAGCCGGAATCCGGACAATTTGCTGGTGGATGCCGGGTATTTCAGGTTGGCCGAATCCAGTTGTCCCATGACGAACAGCCCGCCATTGGGATTTTCCCAGCCAGCGGCCAATCCAACACCGCCGCCGTTTGCGGAAGTGCTCGTGATCACATTGGCATTGGTGATGGAAAGAACCTCGGAATAGCTGGCCAGATGGCCGCCGATGAACACGTCGTTGATCCAGTACCTGAGTTGCAAGCCGAGCATGCCGTGCGCAGCATTCGTTCCGGCGGCGACCGCGCCGGAAGTGTTTTCGCCGGACGTCATGAGGAAGGGGTTGAGGGAAAAGCTGTCGGAGAGGGCGATCTGGTAATCCAGGCCGAGGCTCAAACCCTGGCTCTGGTAACTGCCGGCAGAAGCACCCGTCATGTGGTTGCTGATGAGGCCCGCGTTCAACCCAAAACCGTTTTTCGGCTCCGCATTCGCGCTGCCTGCGCAGAAAGCAAGCAATGCCGCCATGGCTGGCAATACGATACGATTTTTCATGATGTCCTCTTCCTTGAGTTGAGTGAAAAGTTGACGGGATAAAACCCAACCGCCATTTCCTGTAGTCATTTTAATCAAAAACAGACAGTCGTATGCAGATTCACCCCGGTTTTCTGCCGGAGTCGGGAATTTCCGGTCCGGGTTTTGCGGCCCAGGTTGTATTGCCGATGACGAATTGCGGCTTGCGGTTCAGTTTCAGGTAAGTGCGCCCCAGATATTCGCCTATCATCCCGATGCACAGGGTCTGAATTCCGCCGATAAAAAGTATCGTTGCCATCGTCGAGGCCCAGCCGCCGGGCCATTCCGGATGACGGAGTTTCTGCACGATCACAACCACGATCATGATCATGCTGATTGCGGAAAGGGTAAATCCCAGATAGGTGGCCAGCCGCAGCGGAAACACGGAGAAGCTGGTCGCCATTTTCATCCACAGCGAAAGCAGCTTGCCTAGGGTGTAATTGCTTTCGCCCTCGTAGCGCTCCTGGTGCTCGATGTCCACGGTGGTGATGGAGCGGGTCACATCGAGAATCAGCCCGTCTATATACGTGTACGGGCCGTCATAGCGGATGATTTCCTGCGCGATTTCTCGCCGCATGCCCTTGAATGAGGAGAGGTACAGCCCCTTGGGTTTGCCCAGCAGCAGGGTGGCCATCCGGTCGTTGAACTGGCTGCCTAGTTGCTTCCACATTGCGTGCTGCCGGTTCAGGTAATTCGTGTAGCACACGTCGTAGCCGGAAGACAGCGCGCGCAGGATCTCGCCGATGGCGCTGGGCGGGTGCTGCAAGTCATCGTCCATCAGCACGACATATTCGCCAACCGCATGATGCAGCCCGGCCATGATCGCGTTGTGCTGCCCTGCATTGCGGCGCAGCGTGATGCCCTTGACGAAGGGGTTCGCTTCGGCCAGCGAGCGTATGGCCTGCCAGCTATTGTCGGGGCTGCAATCATTCACCAGTAGCAGCTCAAAACGGCCATCCAGCCCTTCTCTTTGCATCTCCTCGTGGATTTGCTTCACCAGTTCCGGCAATATCGGCGCGCTGCGATATACCGGAATCACGATGGATAGCTTGCAGTCGGTGAGGGTTGGATTGGCGGCTGTTTGGGTCATACGTTTGTCCTTTAAAAGCTGATTAGCCACGGACTGACACGGATACACACGGATTATCCGGGTGTTGGGATGTCAATCTTGTTAATCCTTTTGTCCTATCGGTGTTAATCCGTGTTCATCCGTGGCTAAGCCGTCTTTAGGTTTGTTTTTCCAGCATGGCTGAATAAGTCAGGCGCAGCCCTTCGCCAAGGTCTATGCCCGGTTGCCAGCCCAACTCGGCCTGGGCGCGCGAAATGTCGAGTATGCTGACCGGAATATCGAACTTGCGCCCGGCCTTGTACTGTACGCTGGCTGTCATGCCGGTTGTACGCTCGATGGCAGAGATGATTTCCTTTACGCTGTGGCCGCAGCCGGAGCCAATGTTGAAAATGCGCTCTTGCCCCCGGTATTCAGCGGCTTGCAGCATGGCCGAAACCGCATCCCCGATGTAGATGTAGTCGCGCACCACGGAGCCGTCACCCCATACTTCGATGGCTTCGCCGTGCGCCACGCGCGAGAGAAACGTACCCACCACGCCTTGTGCGCGGTTGGCCTCCTGGCCGGGCCCATAAGGATTTGCCAGCCGCAGCACGCGGTATTCCAGCCCGTGCAGGATGCGGTAGAGCGCAAGGTATTTCTCTATCGCCAACTTGACGATGCCATAAGAGCAGGTCGGGTCGGTCGGGTGCGTTTCCGGGATGGGGGTTTGCCTGGGCGTGCCGTAAACCGTGCCGCCAGATGAGACAAACACCAGCTTTGTTTCCGGATGGCCGCGCAGTTGCTCCAGCAGGCCGAGAGTGGCCAGCAGGTTGCTTTGCACGTCGAATGCCGGGTCGTCGTTGGAAGATTGCGGCTGCGTTGTGGAAACCAGGTGGAAGACGGTGTCCACCCCATCCAGCGCGCGGCGGATGTCCTGATGGTTGCCGAAATCACCCTCCTGCCATTCCAGGCCGGGCGTTTGCGGAATCAAGGCAGAGCGGTCGCGGTACGGGCGTTCCAGCACCCGTACCTGGGTTCCGGCGGCCAACAGTGTGGAAACCAGGTGGGAGCCGATAAAACCGCCGCCGCCAAGCACTAGCGATTTCAATCCGGCACCCTCATTTCAGGGGGGGCTGCGAAGCAGGAATTTGCGGGTTGGCTCATAAATTGCCCAAGAACATGGTCTGTTTGCTATTATAGCGCACGGAATTTTCAGTCATCCTTCCCTTTGATAGCCCTCATGTTTACTCGATTTTCCGAGCTTGCTCAATTTGTAGCCCGCATGTTCAATCGCTGCGTCGAGTTTGCTCGATTTCATGCCCCGCGCGTGCGCCTTGCCTGGTATGCCATGGCGGCCCTGCTGGCCGTTTTCACCTTTTTCTACGGCCTGGATAGCCAGCAGATACCCAAGAACAGCGACGAATACCTCTACGTGCATATCGCGCGTCTGACGGCAGCCAGCGGCCACCTGCTGCCGCTGCAATCCGAACTCGCCACCATGCGTAACATCAAGCCGCCCCTGATGTTCTGGCATGCCATCGCCGCCACTGATTGGGGCAAAAAATGGGATTTATGGCATTTGCGCTATCCCAGCGTGATCTACACCCTGCTCACGGCCATGCTGGTATTTATGCTCGCGCGCAGATTGACCGGGAAGGTCGAGACCGGCTTGATCGCATTCCTGACTTATCTGGCATTTTTCAGCACCTACCGCTACGGACGCCCCTACCTGACTGATCCCGGCACGGTGTTCTGGCTGTTCCTGCCGTTTTTCACGCTGCTGTACTGGCGTACGGTTTCCTTTGATTCGCGCCTGTGGTTTCCGATCCTGCTGGGACTGGAGACGGGAATGGGTTTGCTGTACAAATCCTTTTTCTTCGTGCTGCCGGTGGGGCTGGGCCTGATGTGGTGGTATTTGCATAACCGCCAGTACCGCTGGCGCGAATTCATCGTGCGCGATGCCTGGAAGCCAGTGCTGATCGGCATTCTCTCCCTGGCGCTGTTTGGCATGTGGTTCGTGCTGGAGCCGGATCCGTCCGCGCTATGGCATGAGTTCTTCTGGGTAGAGAACATGAGCAAGGTCAGCCATGAAAATTACTTGGGGAAGATGTTTCTGGGGGGCAGCAACATCCTGGACGAAAGCATCTGGGGCTTGGCGCTCGGTTATGCCCAGAATGCGACTTTTCTGGCGTTGCCGGTATTCGGCCTGTTTTGGGTTGCGTTCTGGCAGCGCAAACAGTCGACAGATTCCGAAAAAATGTTGTGGATATGGATGGCTGCGCTGTTTTTCATGTTCAGCCTGGCCAGCCAGCGATCCAGCCGCTATCTGCTGGAAGCCATGCCCGCGCTGGCCATCCTGTGCGCGCTGTATTGGGAGCGCATCAGCCTCAAGCTGTTTATCGGCGCGCTGATGATGTGCGAAGTCGCGCTTGCCGTGTTCTTGTACATGTCTTTGCGCCTGAACGATGAGATGGGCGGCCATCTATACGGCCAGGGCTTTTGGTTGGTCATGAGTTTCACAGCGGCATTGTTGCTGTTGGCAAGGTTTGTCCCCAGTCTTGCCCGCGTCATGGTCAACGTCGTGGTGCTGCTGGTGTTCCTGTGTTTTGCCCTTTTCGCCGAGCCGTTCGATGGAGCACCGGGCAATTACAGCGCCGAGGCGCAACAGTACGCCAAGGGCAAGGACGTGTGGGTGCCCTGCAACAAGTTCATCGGCAAGGACGAGGGGCATCGCTTCATGCTGCCGGGCGCGAATGTCTACGGCTATTATGACCACCTGCCCGGCCACGATGCCGAAGCGCTGGCGAAACGCTACCGCCTGTTTGCCGTGCGCCTGCCGATGCAGGACAAGCCCTGCGCGGACTGCAAGGTGATTGGCGAGCGCATCGAGATCACTGGCCGCCAATATGCGCCCGAGATTAAGGATATGCTGCTGAAGGGCGAGGTGTTCCAGCATCTGTTCGTCAGGGAGTGGCTGGTGGAATCCACCGTCCCGTCGCCCAGCCAGGCTGGTGTCAAGCCGGTGAGCGAGTGCCGGTAAAGTGAAGCGTTGGGCGCTCTTGTTGCTGGTAATTCTCGCGTTCGGCGCGGGTTTTTACAAGGCAGCCCGGCGCCCGCTGGAAGCTGCGTTCCAAGAACCCCTGGCAATCGCCTCTAACCACGAACCGGCAAGCATTCAAAGCGGCTTCGCTTCCTCCCGGATGCATTCGCAAGCCCATGCCGCAACATTGGTCGAGCTGAAAAACGGGCGCATCCGCGCCTTCTGGTTCTCAGGCAGCAGGGAGGGTGCGCCGGATGTCGAGATACACAGCGCGGTGTTCGATCCCGCACAGGGGCAATGGAGCGCAGAGCAAAAAGTAATTGACCGCGAGCGCACGCAGCATGTGTTGCAGCGCTATGTCGCCAAACTGGGCAATCCGGTCGCGGGGCGGGCGGCGGACGGCTCGCTGTGGCTTTACTATGTCACAGTCTCGCTGGGCGGCTGGGCCGGAAGCTCGATCACCGCCATGCGCTCGACGGACGAGGGCGAAACATGGTCTGAGCCAAGGCGCATGATTACCTCGCCCTTTCTCAATATCAGCACGCTGGTGCGCAACGCGCCGTTTCAGTACAGCGACGGCACGCTGGGTTTCCCGGTCTATCACGAATTCATCAGCAAGTTCGGCGAGTTGCTGCGCCTGGATGTCCAGGGCGCGATCCTGGACAAGCAACGGCTGACGCCGGGCGGCAGCGGCGCGCTGCAGCCGGTGCTGCTGGCGCGGAGCAAGACTGAAGCGACCGTGCTGATGCGTTATTCGGGCCCGCCGCCGCGCCGCGCGGTCAGCGTTACTACCAGCGATGCCGGTCAGCATTGGTCTGAGCCCCAAAAAACGGCACTGCCCAATCCCGATGCGGCGCTCAGCGCCATCGTGCTGCCGGACGGCCGCATGCTGGCCGCGCTGAACGACATCGAAGAAGGGCGCAATGAATTGTCGTTGATGGTCTCCGCGGATAATGGGGTAACCTGGAAAGCCGTCTATAGCCTGGAAGACCAGCGCGGACAGCCGCTGAATGAGGCAGGCTATATGGAACGCGCGGCAAGCCTGCTGACACAATCGGACGGGAAAATTGCAAAAGCTTCCGCTACAGAACAGAAGGAATTCCAGGAGTCGCTCCGCCAGCAGGCATGCACGCCGCAGGGCTGCCGCTATGAATTTTCCTACCCCTTCCTGCTGCAAACGCAGCGCGGGGATTTTCACCTGGTCTATACCTGGAACCGCACATTCATCAAGCATGTGCAATTCACCCAGGAATGGCTGAACCGGCAACTGGAGCGCGCGCGATGATCCACTTCACAGATGCGACCGGCTTGCTGGGCAGCGCGCTTGCCATGGTTGCGATCGCCTCTAGGGCGCTGGATGTACTCCGCGTGCGGCAGACGAAACTGGGCTGGGCGATGGCCGCGATATTTATCGCCGCGCTGCTTCCAATCGAAGGATTGCCGCTGGCGGGCTATGTGCGAGGCGCAATTGGAGACCTGAGCATTGCCTCCCTGGTGCTGCTGGGTGCGGCCGTACTGCACTCGTTGCGCGGCTGGACGATCCTGCCCGGCAGGAACCACTTGCTGCTTCTGGTCGTCATTGCGGCAGCGGGGTTCTATCCTCTGGCGCTAGGCTGGGGCGGGTACGACCCGTATCGTCTGGGGTACGGCAGCCCTTGGCTTCTGGCTTATCTGCTGGGCTTGGCGCTGCTGTCCGCATTTAAAGGGCTCCCTGTAATCGCATTCACCATCGCCTTATCCGTTTTGGCATGGAGCGCGGGATGGTATGAATCCGCCAACTTGTGGGATTACCTGCTGGATCCCCTGGTCTCGATTTATGCCGTGGCGGCTTTAACCACGCAGGGTATCCAAAAACTTCTGGCGGCGCGGGGTTAAACCTTAGAGCAGGCGCGACAAATCGCCGCGCGAAAATCCAGAGAGCGGCATTTCCACCCCTTTTCCCAGGGCGATCACCTTGAACAACTCGCCCATTTCCGCCGGGCTGGTGAGTTTCTGTAATTGCGCGGCCAGTGGCAGGTAATCGCGCGGGTTTTCCGGCGCAGATTCCTGCATGAACCGGATGATGTCGTTGTTGATCAGGAAGTGGGCCTGCGAGGTGTAGCCCAGGAGGTGGGCGCCGCTCTCGGCGGCGCTTTCGGCAATGGCGCTGAAATCCACATGCGCGGTAATGTCCTGCAGGCCGACCAGGAAAAACGGGTCGTCGTGCGCATGGTGGCGGTAATGGCACATCAGCGTGCCTTGCGACCGCTGCGGGTGGTAATACTCGCCCGCGCCGAAGCCGTAATCGATGAACAGCAGCACGCCTTTGTGCAGCCGCTCGCACAGACTGCGCACCAGCCCGCATGCGGAAAGCGAGATTTCGCTCTGGTAGCCGTCCGGCACGTCGATGCGCTGTGCGGCATGCAGCAATTCAGGATTTTGCACGGGCTGGTCGCGCCAGGCGAAACCGTCCCCCTCATAGGAAACGCCGCGCTCGACGATGTCCCCGTCGCCCCAGCGCACCAGGTGCACCGGCAGGGCGTCCAGCACCTCATTGCCGATGACCGCGCCGCTGATGCGCTCGGGCAAAGCGTCCAGCCATGACACCCGCGCCAGCAGGTGCGGGGCGCGTTCGCGCAGCAAGGTCTGCTGCCGCTCGCGCAGGTCGGCGCTCACCTCGAGGATGGAATAATGCTCGGGCAGGCTGCCCATGCGCTCCAGTTCGAGCAGCAGGTCGGCGGCCAGCTTGCCGCTGCCTGCACCCAGTTCGAGGATCTCGGGCGCGCTGTGCGCCATGATTTCCGCAGCCTGCCGCGCCAGCGTGCGGCCGAACAGCGGCGAGATCTCCGGAGCAGTGACAAAATCCCCCTCCTGCCCGAATTTTCGAGCTCCTGCCGTGTAATAGCCCAGTCCGGGCGCATACAGCACCAGTTCCATGAAACGCGAAAACGGGATCCAGCCGCTTTGCCGGGCGATGTCCTGCTGAATGAGCCGTATCAGGTTTTCGCTGTGGGCGAGCGCCTCGGGGGCGGGGGTAGGTAGTGGGGGCATGGCAGGATGTGTTAAATTGAGGTCTGCAAGTTTAGTGGAGACTGGGGTGCAAGGCAAAGTCGTATTGGTGACCGGCGGGGCAAAGCGCGTGGGTGCCGCTATCAGCCGCAGGCTGCATGGGGCAGGGGCCACCATTGCCGTGCATTACCGCGCTTCCCGCGCCGAGGCGCTGGCCTTGGCTTCCGAATTGAACGAAGAGCGGCCCGGCTCGGCCGAACCTGTGCAGGCCGACCTGCTGCAAGCTCAGGATTTGGCCGGGCTGGTGCAGCAAACCATACGGCGCTTTGGGCGGCTGGACGCGTTGGTCAACAATGCCTCCAGTTTTTACGCCCAGCCGCTGGCCGAGATCACCGAGGCCCACTGGAACGACCTGATCGGCACCAACCTCAAGGCGCCGCTGCTCCTGGCGCAGGCGGCGGCCAGCGAGTTGCGGCGCAACCATGGCGCCATCGTGAATATCGTGGACATCCATGCCGAGCGCCCGATGCAAGGTCACTTGCTGTACAGCGTGGCAAAAACCGCGCTGTCCGGCCTCACGCGCGCGCTGGCTCAGGAACTTGCGCCGTTCGTGCGTGTCAATGCCGTGTCGCCCGGCGTCATCCTGTGGCCGGAGGGCGGCGAATGGCAGGATGATGAGAGCCGCCGCAAGATCGTTGCGCACACCTTGCTCAAGCGCGAGGGCGAGCCGGACGACATCGCCCGTGCCGTGCTGTTCCTGCTTCAGGATGCCCCCTATATCACCGGCCAGATCATCGCCGTGGACGGCGGCCGCAGCATCAACATTTGAACATATTCATGAACGACATTCAGCCGGTACATTTCGAACATCACTCCACCAATTTCAACCGCCTCAAGGGCAGGCTGGAACACCATGTGGGGCAGGCCATCGCCGATTTCAACATGATCGAGGAGGGCGACACGGTGATGGTGTGCCTGTCCGGGGGCAAGGATTCCTATACCCTGCTCGACATCCTGCGCACGCTGCAAAAACGCGCGCCGATTGATTTCAGGCTGGTCGCGATGAACCTTGACCAGAAGCAGCCCGGCTTCCCCGCCGACGTGCTGCCTAATTATCTGAAACAGGCCGGTGTGGAACACCACATCGAGACCCAGGACACCTATTCCATCGTCAAGGCAAAGATCCCGGAGGGGAAAACCACCTGCTCGCTGTGCTCCCGGCTGCGGCGCGGCGTCATCTACCGCGTGGCCGGAGAGCTGGGCGCGAACAAGATCGCGCTGGGGCATCACCGCGACGATATGGTGGAAACCCTGTTCCTGAACATGTTCTTCGGCGGCAAGCTGAAAGCGATGCCGCCCAAGCTGGTTACGGACAAGGGCGATCACATCGTCATCCGCCCCCTGGCCTACTGCGCCGAGAAGGACATTGCCCGCTATGCCAGGGGCATGGAGTTTCCCATCATTCCGTGCAACCTGTGCGGCTCGCAGGAAAATTTGCAGCGCCAGAACATCAAGGAAATGCTCGCCGCATGGGAGCGCGAATATCCCGGACGCACGCAAACGATATTCACCGCCATGCAGAATGTGGCTCCATCGCACCTGCTCGACAGGAATTTGTTCGATTTCGGGAAAGTCAGCCTGGATGGTGTCCATGCGGATAGCATGGATGCCGATTCTGAGTTTCCTTGAAACGGGCGGTTCTGCTGAAATTCAGCGCTAAGTCAGGTATCATGAGTGCAATAGTCGGGTTTCGGAGATAAATAATTGGACGCAAAAATAAATAACAGTGGACGAGACTTGCAGCAACTGGTGCGGCTGATTGCCGCGCGTTTTTCGCAGGATCGCTGCGGGCAAATGGCGGCCAGCCTGACGTTCACCACGCTGCTGTCGCTGGTGCCGCTGGTAGCCATTGCCCTGACAGTGTTTTCGGCGTTTCCAGTGTTTTCGGATGTCTCCGAAGTGATCAAGAAATTCGTGGCGGCAAACATGCTGCCGGATACCGGCGGCAAGCTGGTTGCATCCTATATTGAGCAATTTTCCGAAAGCGCCGCGCGCCTGACTGCGGTGGGGGTGCTATTCCTCGGCGTGACCGCCATGATGATGATGTTCACCATAGATCATGCGCTGAACACCATCTGGCGCGTATCGCGTCCGCGCCCGCTCATGCAGCGCGTGCTGATTTACTGGCTGGTGCTGACGCTTGGGCCGCTGCTGGTGGGCGGCAGCCTGTCGCTGACCACCTGGCTGGTCGGCATCTCGGTCGGCTACGCTTCGCAAGTCACCGGGATCGGGCTGGCGGCGCTGAAAGTGACCCCGATCATGCTGACCGCTCCGGCCTTCACATTCCTGTTCCGTGTGGTGCCCAACCGCTATGTTCCCATGCGCCATGCCATCATCGGCGGCGTGGTGTCGGCGCTCGCTTTCGAGTCCATGAACAGCTTCTTTGCGCTGTACATCGCGCACTTCCCGACTTACAAGCTGGTATATGGCGCATTTGCCGCCGTTCCGGTTTTCCTGCTGTGGATATACCTGTCCTGGATCACCGTGCTGCTGGGCGCGGTGGTTGCATCGTCGCTGTCGCACTGGCGCAGCACCGACCGTCAGCAACCCGACCCGATGGGTCAGCTGTATTACGCACTGTGCATGCTGCGCATGATGGACAAGGGATTGCGCAGCGGCACGGTGCAGACATTGCCGGTGTTCAGCGAAAAACTGCGTGTCGGGTTTGATTCCCTGGAACACATCCTGGCCAAGCTGGCGCGCGCCAACTTTGTGAGCAAGCTGGCCGGGCAAGGCTGGAGCATGGTGCGCACGCCCGAGCTGGTGAAGCTGGGCGAGTTGCACCACCTGTTCGTGTTTGATCCGGAAACCATCGTCGTACGCCACGATGATGGCGGCATAGGCGAATGGCTGAGGCGCGAAGGCCAGCAGGGCATGGGCGCTTCGGGCATGTCGCTGCGCGAATTGTTCGACCGCGCCAGCAGCGGTCTGGGGGGAGTCGAGGACCACGGCTCTTTTGCGATCGCTGCCCTTGTCGATTCTCAATAATTAAGTCTCAATAGCTGGAGTAGAAGTGAAATATCTGGAATGGTTTTTTGAAGGTTCGTTGTGGAACAGCCGCTTCGTCATCCTGACGGCAGTGATAGGCAGCCTGTTCGCGGCCTTCGCGATTTTCTACGTGGCCACGGTGGACGTGTTTTTCCTGGTGCAGCATGCGCTGCATTATGCCGATGCCGACATGGCGGCAGAAGCACGTAAGGCCCTGCATGACAGCACCGTGTCGCACATAGTGGAAGTGGTGGACGGATATTTGCTTGCGACGGTATTGCTGATTTTCTCGCTGGGCCTGTATGAATTGTTCATCAGCGACATAGACCAGGCGCATGGCAGCAAGGCATCCAGCAAGATATTGGTGATCAGCAGCCTGGACGACCTCAAGTCACGCCTGGCCAAGGTGATCCTGATGATCCTGATCGTGACCCTGTTCGAGCAGGCGCTGAACATGAAACTGTCCTCGCCGATAGACCTGCTCTACCTCGGCGGCGCCATTGCGCTGATCGCGCTGGCGCTGTACCTGACCCATGGCCCCGAGAAAAAGGGGCATGACGAGGGTGAAGAAGAAAGCGAAGAAGAGGCGCACTAACCCGGCGCCTATTGACGTTTCCGTAAATCAAGACACGAGCGCTCCCTCATCCCAACCCTTCTCCCGGAGGGAGAAGGGCCTTGCATCCCTCTCCTGCCGGGAGAGGGACGGAGGGTGAGGGAGCACCCCACGAGGGTTGATTTGTCTCGTATTTTTTGGAAGCCTTAATAGGCAACAATCCTTGCGGGATCAGCCCCGCACCGGCTCAAAGGTCGCGTCCAGGTTCAAATCGTCGCAGTAGTCGAGAAAATCCCCGCGCAAGGTGGGGATATGCATATTGGCCTGCACACCCACCGTCATTACCACCGAGAACATCGGCGTGCCGGTGTGTGGCGCGGGGTAGGTGCTGGTTTGCAGTTCTTCGATGTTGATGCCGTTGCGGGCGAAAAAAGCCGAAAGGCTGTGCACGATCCCGGGATGGTCCATCGCCACCACCTCAACGCTATAGGGCACAGCCGCTTGCGTGCGTTCCCGCTTGCGGGTGCGCTCGTGGATGATGGCAAGGCCGAGCGTCTCGCCCAGCGGCGGCAACTGTCCTTCCAGCCTGGAAAGCGCGTGCCACGGGCCTGAAACCAGCATGATGAGGGCAAACTTCCCGCCCAGCACGGCCATGCGGCTCTCCTCGATGTTGCATCCGCTATCCGCGACCTTGCTGGACAGCCGGTCAACGATGCCGACCTTGTCTTCGCCGGAGGCGGTAATCACCAAACAGTTATTTTCGGATTCCGTATTCATGGCTGGATGATGGGCATTTCGCTTCGAGTTAAGGTGGGCGTATTGTAGTCGCTATGGATGAATGCCGCCATCCAGGTAGAACCACCGCCCATCCTCGCGCACGAACCGGCTGGTTTCATGCAGCCGGTGAGCGCGGCCGCCCACCTTATAGCGCGCGACGAATTCGACCGTGGCGTGTTCGGAATCCTGTATATCGTGGCGCTTCACCTCCAGCCCCAGCCACTTGGTTGAAACATCTTCCGCCAGGCCCAATGCGGCAGGGCGGGTGGAAGGGTGCCAGGTCGCCAGCAGGTAGTCCTCGCGGCCCAGCGTGTAAGCCGTATAACGCGAGCGCATGAGCGCCTCTGCGGTAGGGGCGGACTCGCTGCCATCTACATAACGTCCGCAGCAATCGGCATAGGGTTTGGTGCTGCCGCAGGGGCAAGTTTTCGAATTCGTTTTCATGAATTGATTACGGATGTTTCCGCTTGGAGCAACACAGTCTTGCGATGTTAAATCGAACGCCGGAAAGCGGACACAATGTTTCGTGTAGCCCGGATGCAGCAGAGCGGAATCCGGGAAATAGCGCCAAGTTAAACCTCCCGGATTCCATTGCATTTCATCCGGGCTACGCTTGTTTTCGAATTCGTTTTCATGAATTGATTACGGATGTTTCCGCTTGGAGCAACACCGTCTTGCGAAGTTAAATCGAACCGCCGGAAAGCGGACGTGCGCAGATGATGGCAATGTGCCCATAAGCGACATCAAGCGTCAATTCTTCGCTTCGCTAAAGCGGCCATCTAAATAGTGCGATACGGGCGGGTAGGATGTGCCGACGAAGGAGGCGCATCGTTCGCGTTTAAACATTGCGCGACCGATGCGCTTCGTGCCTCAGCACATCCTACGCGGGCTGCGCTCCCAAACTCTCGTTGAAACGGCCGTTAGGCGTTCGCAGCCAGATAGATTTGGCGAGCAACGTTTGCTGCCCCCGTTTCCCAATTTGCAGCAACTTTATTTGCCAAACTCGGACTATATGCATAAACGTCGTCGCGCGAAACGCCACACCAGATCGGCAAGACGACGTTGGTCTGCTCTACCAATTCGCGGGTGAAGACAGAATTGAATTCCGCCTTGGTCCAGCCTTTATTAACAAGAAAGTTCTTGGTAATCACGAGAACACATTTCCTGCATTCCCGTAATCCATTTTCAATATTTTCTCGAAGATCGTCTCCCACTTTGAGCGAATACTCGTCATACCACACCGTGCAACCTGGAAATTTGGTCAATTCCATTACGAGTGGCTTTGCCACCTGCTCCTTGTCCCGGCTGTCGTGAGAGATAAAGGCCAATGGCTTCTCCAATTGGGCTTTTTGAGCAGCCCAATCAGGACCGTAATATTCGATGAACAGCCCTTTTGGGCGTGAAACCAACAGCAATTGCGCCAGTTCGCCATTCGACAACAGGTTTTCCGAATAGATATATACCCGACCACAGAACTTGAGATTTTCTGCGCCGATCGGGTTGGTTTTAGGAAAACCGCCCGTAATCTGGAAGCCGCCAGTCACCCCGAGAACAGCTTCAATCGCATTGCCCGTTATTAGATCTATACAGCGCTGTAATGGATCTATTACTGGGCCGAGGTAAAAAGCTAAGTAGATTGACGCGGAGGAGAAATCAAGATACATCTGAACCGGAATTTTCAAATCACCCCGCGCGGTGACTTCTGTCGACATAGTCACCTTCAGTTCATGATTCTTGTCCGTAAGAAAGTATTCTCTAAGCGTGGCCATAATTTAAAATGCCCATATCTTAATATTAATTTTCCGGCCAACGTCCGAATTGGGTGGTTACCCGTGCATGCCTGCATCTGGCCGGAATCAGAAGTTTACTCCCCAATATTCACTGCAGCAAAGCTGCCGCTCCATAACGTCGCAGTTGGGACATATGGGGAGTCTACACCTAAGGATTCATCGCCACAAAGCCGCCGCTTGCGACAGCCATTTGGCTGGATTTGAAAGGTATGCTCAGACACTGCCTGTCGGAGAAAATCGCAACCACTACAACCGAATCCGAACCTGCAAGCCCTGCTCTATGCCTGCCACAATGGCGGCTCTTCCATCAGGGCGATCTGTTCGCGCAATTCAAGAACGCGATCCTGCCAGTAGCGCTGGGTGTTGAACCAGGGGAATGCCTGTTTGAAGGCGGGGTCGTCCCAGCGCTGGGCGAGCCAGGCGGAGTAGTGGATCAAGCGCAGGGTGCGCAGCGCTTCGATGAGGTGCAATTCGCGCTCGTCGAATTCGTGGAAGTCCTCGTAGCCCGCCAGCACGTCGCCCATTTGCCGCACGCGGTCCTCGCGTTCGCCGGCTCCTGCATCAAGAATGGGATCGACACTGAAGTGACGTGCCTGGATATCCCCGGCTGCGATATCGAGAGGT
>JBGPSQ010000045.1:0-14910 GCA_041490205.1 Gallionellaceae bacterium | reverse complement strand
TCGGGCGGAGCCCGACCTACTACTACTGCCGTCATTCCCGCCTTTGTGGGAATGACGTGGAGGTTTTTATATTACTTTATCCCTGTACTCGCACAAATCCACGATCAAACACTGCGGGCACTTCGGCTTGCGCGCCTGGCACACATAGCGCCCGTGCAAAATCAGCCAATGGTGCGCATCGTGCCGGAATTCCTCCGGCACGAATTTCAGCAGCTTTTGCTCCACTTCCAGCACATCCTTGCCGGGCGCAATCCCGGTGCGGTTGGAAACGCGGAAGATGTGCGTATCCACCGCAATGGTGGGCTGGCCAAAGGCCGTGTTCAGCAACACGTTCGCCGTCTTGCGGCCCACGCCGGGGAGGGCTTCCAGTTCCTCGCGCGTCTGTGGCACCTCGCCGCCGTGCCTTTCCAGCAATAGCTGGCACATCTGGATGATGTGTTTCGATTTCGTCTTGTAGAGCCCGATGCGCTGCACGTACTCGCGCAGCTTTTCCTCGCCGAGGTTTAGCAGCGCCTGCGGCGTATTCGCGATGGGGAACAGCACGCGCGTGGCCGCGTTCACGCTCACGTCCGTCGCCTGCGCCGAGAGCACCACCGCTACCAGCAACTCGAAGGGAGTTTTGTATTCCAGTTCGGTGGTGGGGTGGGGGTTGTTTGCGCGGAATCGCGTGAAAATTTCCTGGCGTTTGGCGGGGTTCATGAAATTATATTTTGCTGGGCATTGGTAGGTGCGAATTCATTCGCACAGCAGTAAGTCGGGCTGCGTCCAACTTCCCTCCCCCTTGCAGGGGGAGGGTTAGGGTGGGGGTAGAAACTCGGCTCCCCCACTACTCTACCCCCATCCTAGCCTTCCCCCTGCAAGGGGGAAGGGACGCTTCACAGTCATCAGAAAATGCGTGCGAATAAATTCGCACCTACCAGCTGCATGGTTTTCGTAGGGTGGATAAAGGCACAACGTGCCGTATCCACCATTCTAATTGGTGGATACGCGCTTCGCGCTTTATCCACCCTACTTGACTACTCTTCTGGCTAGAACGAGGTGTTAACTATATACAGGTCCCTCGGAGAATATCCATTCGTAATCTTTGGCATCAGCAGATTTAATTGTGAACGTGAGTTTAGCTTTGACACGAGATTGCTGATTCACAGTTGATCGAAAAGCGATGGTGAAGGCAATCTCTCCGCCTCCGAGAATGTTCGGCTGGCCAGTGAACGGCAGCCAAGGGTAAAAGAATAGAGTCTCTTCCCCCGGGTGAATAACTCCACCAGTGGTTTCAAAGGTTGGAGAATCCAATGTACTGCCAGGAAACGATACGGTGATGGATTCTACTTGGTAGGTAACGAGTACTTTGCCCGGATTAAACAGCTTTAGGCCGACTCGAAGAGCAGGTGTTTCTGTTGGAGGAGCAGGGCTAGCAAGCTTGGCGAATGATAAATATAGACCACGGAAAGCAAGGTAAGGGCGAGTTTCCAATTCAATTGAGCTTTTTGCTGCTGTGCTCATTCGTCTCGTTTCAATGGCCAACCAGACCGTTGAAATGGCGAGGGCAAGGGTAAGCCAGTTTGCGATGTTCGCTGCGTTCATGTCCATGGGCTAACGAAAAATATATATTAAGAATCGTGCTCAGTGCGCCGCAGGCGCACACCCCCCATCCACCGGAGTGATGGTGGCATCCGCCCCCTTCAACCTGCGCTCCTTGCGCAAGTTAAGGTAATTCTTCCCCGCAATCAGCAACCCCAACCCAATGAAAGCCCCCGGCGGCAAAACGGCGAGCAAGAATCCATGGTAATCCGGTACCACATGGATGACCCAGTTCTTGGCACCTTCACCCAATGCCAAATCAATCCCGGACAGCAATGTCCCATGCCCGAACAGTTCGCGCATGCCGCCCAGGGTGGCCAGCACGAGGGTGCCGCCCAGGCCCATGAAGAAGCCGTCCATGGCGGAGGGCAGGATGGTGTTCTTGGAGGCGAAGGCTTCGACGCGGGCGAGCACGATGCAGTTGGTGACGATGAGGGGGATGAAGATGCCCAGCACGAGGTAGAGCGGGTGCATCCAGGCGTCCATCAGCAACTGCGCCACGGTGACCAGCACGGAGATGATGAGGATGTAGACCGGGATGCGGATTTCATTCGGCACCAGCGAGCGGATGGGCGAGACCGCAGCGCCCGACATGGCCATGACGAAGGCGGTGAGCAGGCCTAGGCTCACGCCGTTGACGACCGACGTGGTCACGGCCATGGTGGGGCACATGCCCAGCAGTTGCACGACGCCGGGGTTTTGTTTCCACAGGCCGTTGGCGGCGATGTCTTTGAAGGTGCTCATGGTGGTTCTCCTGTTTACTCGCTCCCCCTTGCAGGGGGAGAAATATAAATCTTAATTACTCTCCCCCTTGCAGGGGGAGGGTGGGGGAGGGGGTAGAAGTTACGGGTTCGCGCCGTTTCTAGGTTCGCACCGTTTCTACCCCCATCCTAGCCTTCCCCCTGCAAGGGGGAAGGAACAATATCGGTACTCAGGGTTTTGCTTTACCCTCTGCAGCCGGGCTTTCCGCAACCGGCGCAAACAGCTTGTCCCGGTTTGCCTCGAAATACAGCAATGCCTTGTGCACGGCCTTGACCACGGCGCGCGGGGTGATGGTGGCGCCCGCCATGTAGTCGAATTGGCCGCCGTCCTTTTTCACTTTCCAGTCCGGGTCTTTGTAGCGTGTGTTGTTTGCGCCGTCAAAGTTCTTGATCCAGTTGCTCTTGCCCAGGTCGATGTAGTCGCCCAGGCCCGGCGTTTCGCGGTGCGATACCACGCGCACCCCGGCGATGTCGCCGTTGGCCTTGATCGCCACGAGCATGGAGATTTTCCCGCTGTAGCCGTCGGGTGCGATGGCTTCCAGCACTACGGCGGAGGGTTGTCCCTTGAGTCTTGCGCGGTAGGCGGTGCTGACGTCGCTGGTGCCGAGCAGCGCATCTGCCTTCAGCGTGAGCGCATCCCGTGCCACGTTGTTGTCGAAAAGGTCTTTGGGCAGCAGTTGCGAGATGAGCTTCAGCTTTTCCTCTTCCTCGCTCTTGGCGATGGGCGCCAGGGTCTGGTCGAAGGTGAAGGCCAGCAGGGCCGTGCCGACCACGGTGAATGCCAGCAGGTTGACCGCGGCCAGCACGGTGGAGCGTGACATCTCTTTCATTTGCCCGCCCCTTCCTTCTTGCCGAATACTTTTGGCTGGGTGTAGGCGTCGATCAGCGGCACGCAGATGTTCATCAGCAGCGTGGCGAAGGCCATGCCGTCCGGGAAGCCGCCGAACACGCGGATCATGTAAGTGAGGAAGCCCGCACCGGCGGCAAATATCAGCTTGCCGCGCGGGGTGGTGGGGCCGGTCACCGGATCGGTGAGGATGAAGAATGCGCCCAGCGCTGCCGCGCCCGCCGTCAGGTGGAACACCGGGGAGACATAGTGCGCCGGATTGATGAGGTAAAAAATGCCGGAGGTGGCGAACAACATCCCGAAGAATGCGACCGGAATGTGCCAGGTGATGATGCGCTTGAACATCAGCCATGCGCCGCCCGCGAGGAAGCCGAGCGCCACCAGTTCGCTGCCCTTGCCCGCGATGTGGCCGTAGATCGGCATGCTGAAAATGTCCGCCACCGGGCGGTCCAGGTGCAATTGGGTCTTCAGCGTATCCAGCGGCGTGGCGGTGGTCACGGCGTCCAGCGTGAGTCCGTTCGGCAGATGCCCGCCGAAGATATACGAGAGCTGGTCGGCAAACGAAAGCGCGTTGGCACCCACGCCGATGGGCGTGAGCCAGTGCGTCATCTGCGACGGGAAGGAGATGATGAGCACCGCGTAGCCCACCATCGCCGGGTTGAACGGGTTGCTGCCCAGGCCGCCGTAGAGATGCTTGGCGACGGCCACAGCGAAGGCCGTGCCCACCACCACCATCCACCAGGGCGCCAGCGAAGGGATGGAAAGCGCCAGCAGCCAGGCGGTGAGCAGGGCGCTGTTGTCGGAAAGGAAGGGGCGAACCGGGCGGTTGCGCAGCTTGAGCATCGCCGCCTCGGTGGCGAGCGCGGTCACGCTCGCCAGCGCGACCGATACGAGTATCGCCGGGCCGTAATACCAGGCATACAGCGCCATGCCGGGCACGAGCGCCAGCAGCACGGTGAGCATGATGCGCGAGACGCTCGGGGCTTCGGAGATGTAGGGTGAGCTCATAAGTTAATTTTTAGCCACGGATTAACACGGATATACACGGATAAAAGGCATTCGTTTGAGCGCCGTAGGGTGGATAAAGCGCGTAGCGCGTATCCACCGTTTGAATGGTGGATACGGCACTATGTGCCTCCACCCTACATAGACGAATGGGAAAGCGAGCATGGGTTATTCCTTGCGCGATTCGCCTAGGTGGGATTCAGTGGGTTGGTGCGCCATTTCGCGGATGTGAGCGCGGCGCGCCTCGATGTCGGCGATCTCGGCCTGCTGCTGCGGCGTGAGGCCATCCGTGTTCTTCGGCTGCGCCTGCGCGGCCTGTTGTTTGGCGCGAGCGGCGGCGGCTTCGATTATTTCGTTTGTGGAAGCGGTGGCCTGCGCCGTGCCGCCGCTTGCTGCCGGTGCGGCTGCTGCCGCAGCGGCGGCCTTTTCCTTCTGCGCCAGTTTTTCGGCCTTCTCGCGCTTGTCGCGCTCGAAGCGCTCCAGGCGGAATTCGTGGCGCACGCGCGCCGCGTCGGCGGCATTCTTTTCCTTCTCGCGCGCCCAGATTTCGCCCTTGGCGAAACGGTAATACTGCACCAGCGGGATATGGCTGGGGCACACATAGGCGCAGGAGCCGCACTCGATGCAGTCGAACAGGTTGTATTCCTGTGCCTTGCCGAAATCGCGCGACTTGGAAAACCAGTAGAGCTCCTGCGGCTGCAAGTCGGCCGGGCAAGCCTGCGCGCAGCGCGTGCAGCGTATGCAGGGGAGCGCGGGCGGCACTGCCGGGAATAGTTGCGGCGACTTGACGATGATGCAGTTGGTGCCCTTCACGATGGGCAACTGGTCGTCGCTGATGTGCAGCCCCATCATCGGGCCGCCCAGGATGTAGCCTTCAAAGCCGGGCTGCGCGCCGCCCGCGAGCTTAACCAGGTCGGCGACGGGCGTGCCGAGCAGCACCTCGAAATTTTGCGGTTTCTGCACGGCCCCGGTGACGGTGACCATGCGCGAAATCATCGGCTCGCCGTGGTTCACCAGGCGATGCACGGCATAGGCCGTCGCCACGTTGCCGCAGGCCACGCCGATGTTGAAGGGGCGTCCGCCGGAAGGCACTTCCTTGCCGGTGAGGATTTTGATCAATTGCTTCTCGCCGCCGGTGGGGTAGAGCGTGGGCACGGTCGCCACTTCTATCCCGGTATTGGCGCACGCCTCGCGCATGGCGGCGATGGCTTCGGGCTTGTTGTCCTCGATGCCGATCACCGTCTCGGCGGGGTTGATCAGATGCCGCATGATCGCTATGCCCTGCACGATCTCGGCGGCGCGCTCGCGCATCAGGCGGTCATCGGTGGTGATCCAGGGCTCGCACTCCGCGCCGTTGAGCACCAGGGTCTGCACCGGGGTGGCGGCAAATTTCACATGGGTGGGGAAGGTCGCCCCGCCCAGGCCCACGATGCCGCCGTCGCGCAGCTTCTTCAATAATTCTTCCTTCAGCAGGGCGCGGTAATCCAGCGGCGCATGTTCCGCCCAGCGGTCTGCGCCATCGGGCGTGAGGGTGATGCACAGGTCTTCCATGCCGGAAGGGTGCGGCACGGCGTGGGTGCCGACGGATTGCACCGTGCCGGAGGTGGGCGCATGGATGCCCGCGCTCAGGTTGCCTTCGGCGCGCGCCAGCAGTTGGCCTTTCAATACCTTGTCGCCTGCCTGCACCAGCACCTTGGGCTTTGCGCCGATGTGCTGTTGCAGCGGCAGCACCAGTTGCCTGGGCAATGGCGCGCGCGTGCTGGGCAATTGGGAAGACTCGAGCTTGTGCTCGGGCGGATGCACGCCGCCGTGGAAACGGTGAAGGGTTCTCATTGGGCGGAGGCTCCCGATTGGGGAAAGGCAATCAGCCACGGATTAACACGGATTAACACCGATAAAAGCCGGACTGGCGTAGGGCGGGCTATGCCCGCCATGGCCAATCGCCGGGCAAAGCCAGACCTGCGGATCGCCCGGTTTCTATCCGTGAAAATCCGTGTTAATCCGTGGCTAATATTTTTTTCTTGCATCATGCCGCCTGCTTCAAGGTATAGACCGGATATTGCCATTTCCAGGCCTGGATGGTCTGCGGAAGCGGCTCCATGCTGATGCAATCCACCGGGCAGGGGGCCACGCACAGCTCGCAGCCGGTGCATTCCTGCGCGATGATGGTGTGCATCTGCTTGGCCGCGCCGGAGATGGCGTCCACCGGGCAGGCTTGCAGGCACAGAGTGCAGCCGATGCAGATGTTCTCGTCGATGAATGCCACCGACTTGGGCTTGGGCTGCGCCGCGCCCTCGCCGAACGGCTTGAATTCCACGCCCAGCAGTTCGGCCAGCTTGCGGATGCCGTCCTCGCCGCCGGGCGGGCAGCGGTTGATGTCGGCTTCGCCGTTGGCAATCGCAGTGGCGTAAGGTTTGCAGCCGGGGAAGCCGCACTGGCCGCATTGCGTCTGCGGCAGCACCGCGTCTATCTTGTCCACCAGCGGGTTGCCTTCCACCCGGAACTTGATGGCAAAGAAGCCCAGCATCGCGCCGAGCGCGACGGCAATGCCTGCCATGACGTAAAGGGCTGACAGCATTATATTTTTCCCAAGATTATATTTTCACCAACCCGGAGAATCCCATGAAGGCAAGGCTCATCAGCCCGGCGGTGACCAGGGCTATCGCCGAGCCCTTGAAGATGTCCGGCACGTCAGCCCCCTCCAGCCGCTCGCGGATGCCCGCGAACAGCACCATCGCCAGCGTGAATCCCGCCGAGCCTCCCGCGCCGTAGAGGAAAGAATCGACCAGGTCGTGCTTTTCCTGCACATTGAGCAGCGGGATGCCCAGCACGGCGCAGTTGGTGGTGATGAGCGGCAGGTAGATGCCCAGTAACTGATAGAGCGGCGGATAGGCTTTTTCCAGGAACATCTCGGTGAGCTGCACGAAACCGGCGATCACCACGATGAACGACAGCGTCTGCAGATAGGCCAGGCCGTGCGGCTCGAGCAGGTAATGGTTCACCAGATAGCTGGCGCCGGAGCCCAGCGTAAGCACGAACATGGTTGCGAAGCCCATGGCAACCGCGGTTTCCAGCTTCTTGGACACGCCCAGGAATGGGCACAGGCCGAGCACTCTCACCATCACGATGTTGTTCACGAACACCGTGCCGATCAGGATGAAAAGATAATGTTCCATAGGTATTTCGGGTAATGCTCCATAAATCCGGGCAATGCTCATGGGATCGTTTCCCATGAAATAGGGCGCCCCGTCATTCCGGAAGTTGGGGATTATCTCCCGGATTAGGCGCAGCTTCAACCATTTGTCCGGTTATATGAATATGCTCACTCGATAAGGTCTCTTCAGGGCCATGGTTCATGCGGCAGATGCGCGGCAGGGAACCTTTGCGGGCGCAGGGGGTCGGAAATGCCATCCCGCCCGGCAAAAAGGCGGACGCTGGCAATAATGAAGGACACCGGCAACGAATTTGGTTTATTATTTCGCAATTAAACGGTTATACCAAGGAGTGAATTCATGAAGTTGAAGCGCTATCTGTCCATGCCTTTCTTGGCCATGCCTTTCCTGGCTGCTTTTTCCATGTTGATCGCAGGCCCGGCCATGGCCGACATGCTGGATGTCAACCTGAACAACAACACCGCGCAGTTCCAGTACAGCACCGCAAACAGCGTCAATGCGCAAGGCAAGGCCGATATACACGCGGGCGTGCTCTACAACAATGCGAAAAGCCTGCTGGCGAACATCGGCGTCATGGTGACGAACGGCCTGGAAGCCGCACCCGGAACCAGCGTGGGCATAGGCATGGAAGCGCTGGCCGCCAACATCAAGGACAACCCCCCGCTCACCAGCAATGCCACCGCGATTGCGCTGGACGCCCTGGTGCGCTATTCACCCCCCACGGCCAGCCAGGTCGGTTTCGCCGGAGAAGTGCACTATGCTCCCAAGATACTCACCTTTGGCGACGCAGTTCGTTATACCCAGAGCATCGTCCGCCTCGAATATGAACTGGCACCCTCGAGCGTGGTTTATGTCGGCTACCGCCGCACCAGCTTCGGCATCAAGAATACCCAAGCCGCGCAGCTCGATAGCGGCGTGCATATAGGCTTCAAGATTGCTTTCTGAGCATAGCGCATGGCATGATTACGGCAAGCCGGGCCTAGCCCGGCTTTGCTTTTTGGGAATGAAAAACGTGTCAGAAAAGACATGACAGACAAGGCAGAACACGACAAAACGCGCATCGACAAATGGCTGTGGGCCGCGCGTTTTTTCAAGACCCGCGCGATAGCCGTCGCTGCCCTGGAAAACGGCAGGGTGCTGGTCAATGATGTCCGCGTGAAGCCCGCCAAGGCACTGGCCGTGGGCGACATGCTCACCATCCGCCTCGGGCCTTATACGCATGTGGTGGAAGTGCTGGCCCTCTCCGGCAAGCGCGGCCCCGCGCCAGAGGCGCAAAAACTCTACCGCGAAACCGAAGAAAGCCGCGCCAAGCGTGCCGTAATGGCCCTGGAGCTGAAGGCGCAGCAGCAGTATTCAGTGCTGAAAGGCAGGCCGACCAAGAAGGACCGGCGCGACATCGAGAAGGTGAAAAGCGGGAAAGTGTGGTGAGTTCGGGGTTTGCAGGCTGGCAAAGCTTACTCAAATACCTTGCCTTCTTTTACCCCGGCCAAATCAAGGAATTGCTTAATCTCTGCACGAGAAGCGCGCTGTGACCAGAAACCGCCCTGTCGTTGCGTTTCAAGGAAGTTGGGGCCAACCCCTATGTTTCCCTTAAAGGATTTGCCGTCGTAGAGGTCTGCCACTATTGCCGGAACTGGCACACCTGCCCACGGTGTTTCCCAGCCCGAGCGATGAGCGTCGGCAAATTCGGCAATCGCATGGATTTGCTTCTTATCATTAATTTCAGAGATCAACACGTTGGAGTTGTCGCGTATTTCTATACGCGTAACGTTTCCAATCGGTGGGACTGTAACGCTGGATTCGCACCCACCAAGCAACGCTGGTAATCCGAAAAGGACGATAATGATGCCTCGAAATTTCATCTGCACGATATTCACCTAAACGCAAACTATGGTCGGGTAGCTCAGTAGGGCGCGATAACCAAAGGGCATTGCGACGTATGTGCAATGCCTAACCATGTGGTGCAATGCGCTAATTCCAGCCGATCTCAAACCCTCTGGTTGTCAGCTTGATGTTCGGGGGTTTTCTTTTCGTGAGTATGTGTATGGCCGACAACCCCCCGGTGAGGGCGAGCACTGCGCCAGATGCGATCAGGAGGCCGAGCTTGGTGGTCGGCTCCGGGTCGAGGAAGGCAAGCACGACCATGGCAACACCGGAGGCCGCCATGCCCACCGCGACGCAGGTTGCCGTGATCTCGGCGACGCTCAATTTCGCCTTTCGCCCCATGTCGAATATCGAGTGATTGATGGGGTCGATGCCGATGTTCGCATCGTCGATAATCAAGGTGGGCGTCTGTTCCTTGTAGGCTTTGGCCAGGACGGCAAGCCAGCCGGGTTGGGAGGTGCGAACCACGAGTTGCTGTTCCATGTTCAGGTCTCGAGAGTGTGTGACTAACCATCCGGTGCAATGCTCTTCGCTTATTGCACGCTATGCCTGTTCTTCAATCCATCCGGCTATTTCCTGCCCGGATTGGCTGCCGAGAATGATGAATTCCCGTTTTTTACCATTCATCCTGACGTACACCTTTCCATCATGCGGGTAATGGCCCATGCCCCATTTCTTTCGCGGGTCGTAAGACACCTCGGAAACTTCGTCAAATCCGGCCCGGAAGTTGGCGCGGTTCAGCTTCAGGAAGTCGTCTCCAAGCAAATCCACATTGCTCGCTTGCTTGAGGTGTTTATTGTTCAGGTAGGAGTGCGGGTCGTCCAGTTCGCCATGAATTGAAAGCTTGCCGGTGACAATGGCTGTCAGGGGGTCTGGGGAGCTTTGAGCGCTGACAATGCCGTTGGCCACCATGCCGATCATGTGCTTTTCGGCCAGCAGAATGAGAAATGTGCGGTTAAGTATCAGGCCGTAGTATTCCATGGCCACAAAATGATTTTTGGGGTTCAAGGGGAAATCGGAAAGTCTCATCGTGTCCTCATCGTGAATGTATGGCGTGGCGCCAGCGCCTGCTACGGCGATCAGCTTCGATCTTCATTCTCTTGCGGCTTTGCGCCGCCGATCTTTGCCAGCCGCAAAAAAGTCGATACTTCCTCCACCCAGCGCAATTTTTGCTCCGGTGTGAGCGCCTTGAATGCGCGCAGGCGTTCGTCGCTGACGTAGTAGGTGCGGTCGCCGGGCGGGAAGGGCTGGTTCATATCCCTTTGATCCGTTGAAGGTGCTCGATGTCGGAAAGGTCAATCGGGCGGCTGACGGCCTGTTTGAGCGCGATCAGGTCGTCTATCGAAGCGACTTTGACAGGCGTGCCTGCGACGTTGAACACCACGGCCCGGTTTGCCATGCCGGTAAATTCCACCGGCGGAAACAGCAGCACGTCCAGGGTCACGCCAGCCAAGGCCGGGGCGCGAAGCGCAAAGGCTTCGAGATTGCGTTCTGCGTGCCAGCGCCTCAGCAATTCCAGATCGTCGAGCGCGTCCAGCGGGACGGGCAGTACAGGCGAGAGTCCCAGTTCCTTGGCCGCTTCCTTCAAGGCTGACAGATTGCCAGGGTTGGTGGCGACGGTGATGTCCACATCCATCGTGGCTCGTTCCACGCCGTGCAGCGATACGGCCAGCCCGCCGATGAGCAGGTAATCCACCTTGTGGCGGGTGAGGGCGGAAAAAAGGTCAACGTAGAACATGCGGGCAGTCTACTCAATGTCGGTCTCGATGAAAACTGGTTTTTATGCCTCCGCCAGCGCCGGATACTATTTCCCCGGTGCTGCGGTATCCCGCAAGACGCGCTGTGCAATATCGGCGAGCGTCGCCCTCGTGTTCTCGCAGAGCGGGATGCGCATCTGGTGGTTTTCGCACAGGTTTGACACGTCTGCCTGCACGACGGCCGCCCGGCGGTTGTCTGGCGAGATCACCACGACGGTGGTGGCAAAGAGCAGTCCATGCCCGATGACGATGACCGGGAAGGTATACATCTCGGCGCCGCCGTTGCCCTTGCTCTTTTCGTAGAGCAACCCGAATCTCTTCTGCGTCGCTGCATCGGATTTCATGCCCGATTTGGATAACATTTCGAGCGTCGTATCGAAGGCCGGTTTTGCCTTGACCGCCAGTTCGCGCACCCGTGGCACGTTGCCGGTGCAGACGCCGACCTTGATGCCGCCGGTCAGATTGGCGTGGGCAACAAACTGGAAGTTTGCCGCCTGTTCGCATTTAAGCTGCTCGAAAGGGGCCAGGGGGTTGCGTTCACTACCGATCGCGCCGGGTTTGCCGTAAAACATGAATGCGCCCTGCTCCGGGCTGCCGTTCGCCAGGCCAAAACCGGGCGGGTCGAGGTGGGTGGCGCGGTCGATTTCGTTGCTGACCAGCACCTCGAACGGGCTTTGCCGGGGAAACGGCAGGGTTGGAGAATAAGGCGACGTGTTGGGCGACGCCGCGCTATACAGCGGCGGTGCGGGCGGGGTGGAGGCCGGGGCGCCCGCAGCGATCAGCATCTGCGCCATTTCGTCGTCGTGCCGGTATTTGGCGATGGCGAGGGCGCTGATGCCGTCGCTGCCGGTGGCCTTGGGGTCTGCGCCCGCGCGCAGCAGGGCCTGCACGACGTTGCCCCAGCCCTTGCGCGCGGCCTTGACCACTGCCAGCCTGTCGTCCGGATCGACTTTCTTGTCACGCGCCAGGATGGCCAGCGCAAGATCGTCCCGCTCCATTTCCAGCGCGACCGTGACCGGCCCAATCGGCGGGGGCATTTCGAGGTGCGGATCATTCGGGTCTTTCCCCTGCATGGCCGCGACCATCCTGCGGTCGGGCTTGAGGATCAGCGTCGCGCCATGGCTGAGCAGAAGCTGGATGATTTCCGTATCGCCGCGCTTGGTGGCGCCCAGCGCGCCGAACTGCCCAAAGCCGCCGATGCTGCCGTTTACATGTGCGCCATGATCCAGCAGCAGGCGGGTCATTTCGAGCACCGGATACTGCGGGGCGACCTGACCGGGAGGTGCATAGCCGCGCATGCGCGTGCGGGACAGGACGTACGCAAGCGGAGTCTCGCCCGTAGTGCCCCCGCCGTTTACATCCGCGCCGTGATTGATCATGAGGCGCAGCTTGTCAGGATAAGGTGCTGCCATGGAAATCGCCGCGACCTTCATCTGGTTCACGGCATTGGGGTTCGCGCCGCTTTTCAGCACGAACTCTAGCTCCTCGATCTTGTGGTCCGCCTGCAGCGCATCGAAGAGCGCTTGCGGATCAGTCTTGGCATAGCGGAGATGGCTGCCGCCCTCGGTATGCAGCATGGCCAGCATTTCAGCTTTCTTTTCGAGGAAGGCGCGGTAGGCCATTTTGTCCAGATTGCGCGCCGGGTCGTTCGGTTTTGCCTTGAAGATGATCTTCATCATCTCCGGCAGGTTTTGCCTGAATGCCTCTTCCGTTGCCGTGTATCCGTATTCCGGCCTGGTGTCCGGATCGGCGCCGTTATCCAGCAGGAATTTCAGCAGTGCCGGATTCGGCTTGCGGTAAAAGGCCAGCGATGCATTGAGCGGGAACACAGGTTTCAGCATGCCATCCGCCCTGGCCTTGGTGAGCGCGAGGCCAAGGCACTGGTACATTCCCGCAGAGACGCCGCCGGTGCTGCCTTGCGCGCTTTCAATCGCATTCGCCAGCATGGAAACGCCTTTGTCGTCCCGCGCCAGCGGGTCGGCGCCCTTGTCCAACAGCGCCTGGACGATTTCCACATGGCCTTTCTCGACGGCAGTGGGGAGGAGGGAAGAGGGTTGCGCGGGAGAAAGGTAGCGGATGCTTTTCATTTTTGCCAGCAGCGCTCGCACTTCGCCGGCATTCCCCTGGTAGACGGCGTTGTTCAGGCGGGCCTTGAGATTTTGCTGCTCGCAGTACTCAGGGTCCGGGTTATTGCAGGCTACGCGGATCTCGGAGTGCGTCTCCCCGGTTTGCGCATTGACCGACATTCCCACGCCGACATTCATGCCGCCGTTCCCGCCCCCTGCGGGAGCAAGCCTGATTTGCACGGGTTGTCCATTCATCATGATGGTGGATGGCGGTGGAGATGGCGCGCTTGGGGAGGGCTCTTTATAAGGGAGCGAGCCTGATGCACAAGGCTTGTCCTGGTAACGCATCTGCCCATCGATCAGGCATTTGAAAACGTCGCCCTGGGCGACAGGGGAAAATGAAATAACCAGGATTAAACTGACCCGAATCGCAATTGCGTATACCTGATGCCGGTTTTTCATTTCTCTCCCTGATTCATGAAGCCTGCGTTAACCCCGGTTTCCCGGAGCACGGTTATGGGAACGGATTAATTTCGCCTCTGCCGGGATGATTCAAACCGCTTCCAGCGCCTGTTCCGGCGCCAGCGCCGGATAGCCCAAGTCTTCCGCCAGGCTGTCATGCGTGATGCGGCCGGCGCAGACATTGAGTCCGCCTTTCAGCCCGGCGTCTTCGTGCATGGCGCGCGAAGCGCCCTTGTTGGCAAGCGCCAGGGCATAGGGCAGGGTGGCGCGGGTGAGCGCCTGGGTGGAGGTGTAGGCGGTGGCGGCGGGCAGGTTTGCCACGCAGTAGTGCACCACGCCTTCTTCCACGTAAATCGGCTGGCTGTGGGTGGTGGGGCGCGAGGTTTCGGCGCAGCCGCCCTGGTCTATGGAAATGTCCACGATCACCGAGCCGGGGCGCATGGCTTTGACCATGGCGCGGGTGATGAGGCGGGGCGCGTGCTTGCCCGGCACCAGCACCGCGCCGACCACCAGGTCGGACTCGCGCACACAGCGTTCGATGCTGGCCGCATCGGACTGGATGAGGTTGAGCCTCAAACCGAAGGTTTCCGCCAGGCGCTTGAGGGTGGCGGGGTTGCGCTCCAGCAGCGTGACTTCCGCGCCCATGCCCAGCGCGATCTGCGCGGCATTGGAGCCCACCACGCCGCCGCCCAGGATGGCGACCTTGCCTGGCGCCACACCCGGCACGCCGCCGAGCAGCACGCCGCGTCCCCCATTCACCATGGTGAGCGCCCACGCGCCCATCTGCACCGACAGCCTGCCTGCCACCGCCGACATCGGCGTGAGCAGCGGCAGGCCGCCCTGTGCATCAAGCACGGTCTCGTAGGCGATGGCGGTGACCTTGGTGCGCATCAGATCGCGGGCCAGCTCGGGCACGGCGGCCAAGTGCAGGTAGCAAAACAGCACCAGCCCTTCGCGCAGCAGCGCCACTTCCGAAGGCTGCGGCTCCTTCACCTTGATAACCATGTCGCAGGCATACACCTGCTTCGGCGTGGCGGCGATGGAAGCGCCCGCTTCCAAATACTGCGCATCGTAATAGCCTATCGCGGAACCGGCGCGGGTCTCGACGGTGACTGCATGCCCGGCGGCAACGAGCGTGCGCACGCCTTCGGGCGTGACGCCAACGCGGAATTCGTGGTCTTTTATTTCTTTTGGTATGCCGATGCGCATGATTCCCCCTTGAACGGTTGCGCTAGATTCTACGACGATTCACCTGTAGGTGGGAAATAAATAGCACCGCCAGTTTTTTAAGGAGCAGCGTGCGCAATAAATAGCACCAAAACGGGGTGTGATAGGAAGAGCACACCGCAGTACAACACTCAAACAAAGGGCGCG
>JBGPSQ010000044.1:0-15479 GCA_041490205.1 Gallionellaceae bacterium | reverse complement strand
TACATCCACAACATCGGCAGCACCGTGCAGGTCGGCGGGCAATCCAGCATCAAGACCGGCCGGGACTTTGTGGCCCAAGGCGCAAAGATCGACCTGCAGGGCGGCGGAACCCTCAAAACCGGCGGCAACGTCGAACTCAGCGCAGTCAAGGACACCCTCAGCTCGGACTCCACCACCTCCGGCGACGGCCATTACGGACGCAACCAGAGCTACGACGAATTCCTGACCGGAACCAGCCTGCAAAGCGGAAATTCGCTCACCGTCTCCTCCGGAAAGGATATTACCCTCAGTTCCAGCAGCATCGATGTCAAGAAGGGCGCAGCCACCCTCGCGACCGAGGGCAATATCAACATCACGGCGGACACCGAAAGGCACGAGCACCAGGTTGACGACACCGGCTCCAGCCACGGCGTGTTCACCCACACCGAGCGCACCAACAACAACAAAACCTGGCGCACCGACGCCAAAGGCAGCAGCGTGAGCGGCGACAGCATCACCCTCTTCAGCAAAAAGGACATCGGCATCACCGGCAGCGACATAGCAGCCAACAACAACATCGACATCGTTGCCATGGGCAGCGTCAATATCTCCGCCGCCACCAATACCTACGGCTCAGAGCACTACAGCCATGAGCACACCAGCGGGCTGCAAGCGGGAGACGGCCTGAGTCCCACCGACAGCGGCCCCGACACCACCACTAAATCCCGCACCGACGGAACCACCCAGAGCTTCACCCGCAGCCGCATCGCCAGCAAGAACGGCAACCTGAACATCGTGGCGGCGGGCGGCAACCTCCTCGCCAGCGGCACCGACCTGGCGGCAAAGAATGGCGATCTGTCCCTCACGGCAGCCGGAACCGTGGCCCTGCTGGCCGGGCAGGATACCCTGGCGAAGGAAAGCAGCACTCTCACCGTCACCAACCCCAACGTCATCACCAAGCAACACAAAACCACTACCGACTCATACAACAGCATCGACAACCTGGGCAGCACCGCCCAGGGCATGAGCATCAAGGTCAGCAGCGGGTACGACATCATCCTGCAGGGTGCGCAATTCAGTGCGGGCAAGGACGGCCCTTCGACCGGGCTCAGGACAGGGATAGACCTCAATGCGGGGCATGACATCCAGTTGCTCGCGGCGATGAACGGAACCAGCAGCAGCCACCAGGAAACGCTCTCCACCGACGGCCTGGTCGACTTCCACTCCGACAAGCGCAAGGACAACAAAATAGAAAGCCAGAACCAGACCGCGCAGGTCACCAGCCTCACGAGCCAGGGCGACATCACTACCCATTCCGGGCACGACACCCGGATAGAGGCCAGTAATCTGGATGCTCAGGGGGCGATAGACATCAGCGCAGGCACGGCAGCCACCTACAATGCAGACGGCAGCGTCAAGGATAAGGAGGTCAAAGGCAACATCACCTTCGCTGCGGTGAAAGACAGCACCTACACCGCTGTGACCGACAGCCACAGTTCGTTTGCCTGGCAAAGCCAGACCGGGCACGGCGACTATACGGAATCCATCAAGCTCGCCAATATCCAGGCAGGCAAGGGCTTGAGCGTCAAGGCCAACGGCAGCATTACGGTGGAAACGCCGGAGGTTCCGGCAGAGGCTGCGCCGCCAGCGCCGCCCGCACTGCTCGCCGAAGCCGACCCCGCCGCCCCGGAACATCCCGCACCCAGCCCGGCAGAGCTAGCCCGCGCCGCCGCCGAGAAGCAGGCCCACGACCAGAAGCGCTTCGACGATCACCTCCAGAACCTCGCCAAGCAGCCGGGACAGGCATGGATTGCCCAGCTCGCACATGACCCGAAGATGAAGGTGCAGTGGAGCCAGGTGCACGCAGCAGCACAGCACTGGGATTACGCCCATGAGGGGATGACGCCGGAAATGGCGGCGGTGGTTGCTATTGCGGTGACGGCCATGACTTCGGGGGCAGCCGGTAGCGCCGCAAACGCCCTGGCGGGATCGGGCACCATCGCCTCAGACGCCATCGCCGCCGGACTCACCACCCTCGCATCCCAAGCCTCCGTAGCCTTCATCAACAACAAAGGCGACCTCGGCAAGACCTTCAACGACCTGGGCCAGAGCAGCAACGTCAAGGCGCTGGCCCTGGCCATGGTTACGGCGGGCGCGCTGCGGGGATTGAACGACGCGCTGGGCTTTCCGCCGGGCATGAACCCCAAAACAGCTAGCTTCACCCAGCTCCTGGAAAAGAACGTCGTCGACAATGTGGCCAGCGCCACCGTCAATCACGCCATCAACGGCGGCGACTTCAAGCAGCAGTTGGAGCAGAGCCTGAAAACCGCATTCATCGACACCGGCGCAGCCGAGGGGGCGAACTTCATCGGCGACATGTGGCAAAAGGACAAGATCAACGACTTCACCCACAAGCTCGCCCATGCAATAGCCGGGTGTGCGGCGGGGGAGGCCAGGGCACACGATTGCGCCAGCGGCGCGCTGGGGGCGGTGGTGGGCGAGATCGCGGCAGAGGCTTATGCGCCTAACGACGGCACACAGCTCACCGGTCAACAGAAATCCAACGCCATTAACTTCGCCAAGGTGATGGCAGGCGTAGCCGCTGCCCTCACCGGGCAGGACGTTAATCTTGCGGCAGGGGCGGGGGCGAATGCGGCAGAGAATAACTACCTCGAACATAGACGTCCATCAATGATGGCTCTGTCCGAAGCAGAGCGTTATGCAGCCGCCAAGGAGGGGTGCGCAAATCAAGATGCATCCGCCTGTACAGTCATGGCAAATCTGGAGAAATTATCGAGAGACAGAGACAACGTGATTGCACTTTACTGCAATAGCGGCGGCTACAATTGCTCTGAATACTTGCGTATGGCCCAAGAGAACGGTAGCTATGTGGGCAGATCAAGGAATAACAACAGCTATTATCTCCTCTCATCGGAATATCCGTCGCTCACAGAAACCGATCCATTGACACCTGCCCAGAAAGCGATAATGGCTGACCATCAGCAATGGGCCAATGTAAGCGGCCCTGCGATGGCTCTTGTGGAAGGCCCGGTAGGCTTGGCATTCAGCGCCCTTGCAATCGGCCAAGGCGTTTCTATGGGGCTGGATGGCGCAGATGCAGTTCGTAATGGACAGTATGACACTGGCGCGGTTTACATGGGCTTGGGTACGCTGTCTATATTAGGCGGGGGGGCAGGGCTGCGCATGTCGATGGGGCGCGGAGCTAGCCTAGAGACTGGAGTCAATAGTGGAATAGCCCTTGAGAGCGAGGGGGCGACTGCTGGTGGTACTGGAACACACAATTCTGGAATAATGGCCCTGGCTGAATTGCCGCCAATTTCTCCCGCTGCTTCAGGGGGAATAAGCGCTGCAAAACTAAACGGTTTAAGTTACTCTCTTACCGACTTGACGCCCAGCGAACAATACATGGCACTCCAAGTAACCTTGCAGGGCGATCAATCCGGAGTTGTTACCGAAAGTCTGGTTAATTCAGTGGCGCAACGCCAGGGACTGAAGGTGCTGGACGGCGGAAAATATGGCAGCAACAACGGTTTCGATCATGTCTTTCAAAATGACGATGGCTCGGTGACTATTTTGATGGACTCGAAGCAAATTGTAGATGGCTCAACATCAGTGTCGGAAGGGGCGGGTGGTGAAATGCAGTTGACAAAGCCGTGGGTGGAAAATGTACTAGACAGAATTGACCAAGCGTCTCCTGCGTACCAAGCGGTACAAACCGCATTGAAGAATGGTATGTTAGTGAAAGGCATCGCTGGCGTTGACCGCACGACTGGCCAACTCACCATCGTCAGAGTTAAATAAGCGGAGTTTTTTAGTGATAGATACTATGAATGCAAAGGTATACACTGAAAAAGCTGGTAAACGACTTGCTCATGTTAAATCTCATCTTGACGGTGGATTTAGGGATATTGAAGGGACCGTACAAAATATTGTGCAGGGACGCGGAGATCCCATGGCTTGCGCATTGGATTTATCTAGACACGCTTTGGCGAGCGCTATATTTGCATGGTTTGGAAATCACGACCTGAATGCGATGAAACAATGGTTTTTCGTGGCAGGGAAACTGGATCAACTCTACTACCAGATGCAAGAGAATGACCCGGAGTGGGGCAGAGGCTTTCCGAAATTATTTAAACCCCTCTTGTCCGACCACAACGCGCTGATTGACTGGTTTGCACACTACGATTTGGCGTATGACATGAAGCGCGTGGAAAACCACAAGACCCACGATTTCTGGGCGTATCAGGCAATCGTGGCAATACGCGGTGACTGGCCGCGCTTGATCGAGCGCTGCGAAAGAATCATCGCCGATCCGCCAGGAGCCAGCAAAGAACAGAAATATCTGGTGGATCATCATTTCTACCTCGCGCTCGCGAAGGGCGACATCGAAAAAATGCAGAGCGCGCTACAAGAAATTGTTTCCCCGAAGGCAATTCAGGCACGCCTTGATTATGAAAGCGGTTACACCGCAGACTTAATTTCCACCCCCGCCGTCATTTACGCAAAGATCGCGTGGCGACATGGCTACAAGGTAAAAGTAGATTCGCCCTATGTCCCTCAAGAGTGGTTGCCCAATGAGCCGCTCAAACAGTACGACAATCATTATGGTTTTTTTAAGTCGTAGCGGTAAGACCACAGTGGATAAATCCAGCAACCGGGGTGCTAGAGGCGAAATCTCCCATAAACAGTCTGATTGGAGCTGAGTTCCCAGTTGGAACCACGTATTACTACGGGCCGGTGAGTTCGCAAGGTAGTGTGTATTTGGGAGGAATAGACAAAATTCAAATCTACGTGCCTGATGCGAGAAAGATTGGCACATTTACTCCATTAAAGAAATTGCCATGAATAAAAGAGAAATTTTAGTTTGCTTATTGGAGTCACTAGCTGATTTGGTGTCCTGTCCGCACTGGCCATTAGCAGGTTCGCTGGTTCCGCCCCCAGGTTTTTTCGCTGATTTACCGCTTCCGCCATCGTAAAACCGTACCTGACGTACAAATTACAGGCGATTTTTCCATGCGAACGACCGGAAATTATTGAATTACCACCGCCCAAACGAGCATTCCCCGGACAGCCGATTTTTTCTGCCCCGAATCTTTTTTATTGCCCTGTTACTGCAATTTACCTACCTCCTCAAATAATATCCCTGCAATAACCCATCCCAAGCCTCAAACCAGAATTCCTGTTTAAATCGCGTGATTTGCGGATTGATGCCAGCCCAAGCTTCGACTGGAGTTGCCCCGCCAAGATTCTGGTGTGTACGCACATGGTTGTAGAAGAAACGATACTCGGTGAGCGCACTGTTGAGCGCATCGAAGGAGGTGACCGCAAGCCGATCCAGCCTTTCTTTCAGCGAACCGAAGAATCGCTCCACACGCCCATTTTGCCAAGGGCAATGCAGGTCGGTAGTTTGATGGCGGATGCCGAATAGAAATAGCGCAAAGCGAAACAGGCGAGATGTGAATACGGCCTCATTATCGGTTCTGACGAAGCGGGGTTTGCCATACTGTCCAATCGCCAGAAACAAATGCCCCAACAACGTCCAACTCGATTTATTGCGCAATGCCTGCAAACACAACACAGCCCGGCTGCCATGCTCGACAATACCGAGCAGCATATGCAGTTTGCCAGTTGTATCCGTCTTGCCCGTCAAATCCATGCCCCAAACCCAATTCACGGGAACCGCCCTGGGCTTGCGGTTCCTGATCTGCTTGCGCAAAACCTGAATTTCATAAAGGTGCTTGCGGATCGTATCGGAAACATAGGACTTGCCGACCGTCATGTGACGTGAGAACTCAAAGCGCCGATTGAAACAATCGGCGATCTTGCGGCAACTGCCATGAGACATCAGCGCCTTCAAGCGCAATACCTCGCGTTTCACCCATTCTGGTTTTGCACGATTGCGGCGAACCGTATCTGCCGCATCCACCTGTACGATACGCTTGTAGTGGCGGGCTTGTCCGCGAAGGCGAAATGCCTGCGAAAAAAACGCAACAAGCGCTTGGCGCAAATATGGGAAAACATGCAGTATCCGAACACTTGGGCCACAAAGAAACGGGAAGCCGCCTACACCGGCAGACCAGCCCGCCAGCGTCAGCAATACGTAGGGATACGCGAAATGCGCCATAAAAAGCATAAATCACCTGCGTTATTAATTGTTGAATGCGCATACACGCCCCGAATCTATGCTGTCTCAGACACGATTGATTGATCTGCTCCAGGGAGCAATCGAGTCTGATCACATTAATTTTCGAACGGGCTGTTTCTGTCTATATATTTAATGCTGTTGTTGGTCTGCGGTATTTCCATTACACTGCCAAGGTCTAAATAATAAGAAAATCCGCGCTTCTGCATGAATCACCTTCCTAACAGGGGTCGTGTTGGTGTTGTGACGATCTTGAATTCCCCGGCCATCCTGGCGCTGCGCCGTTGGCGCTCTACGGCTGCCGCTCTGCCCGTGTCCATCGTACTGGCATTGGGCGCCGCGTCGGCTTGGGCCGCGGAGCCGGATGTACCCATGGCTCGTGTCAATCCCCCAACCGTGGCCGCGCGCGGCAATCAGTCCGCGCTTATCAATCTGAAGTCTTTCGGCAGATACGCCATTACAGTGAATAGCTCGCAAGGCGTGGCGCTTCAGTTGATGGATCGCATGGCGGGCGCGGTGGCCAGTGCGGGGGAAGCAGGCAAGCAGGATGGCCGTCTCGATCTTTTCCTAGACCGGGGCGAGTACAAGATTCTGACCCATGCATCGGATAAGGGTAGCGGCCAGGCAAAGCTGAACGCTCATATTTTCATTGAGTTACATGATAAACCTCCCAGGCTGGTTGAGCAGCGGCTGGAGCAGGCCAGCCTTGGCGATTTCGAGCAACGCTCATACTGGCTGGAGATCACGGATAAGCGCACCGTCGCGATCGAGGCCGCCGGCCGCCATCTGGCCGACCTCAGGCTCTGGCGCGATGGCACCTGGCTGGTCAATGTATCCCCGCAACTGGTGACGAGCCAGGCGCGCGTGGATCGCCCCCTGAAGATTGCCCGCCTTACAGCGGAGCTTGAGCCGGGGCTTTATCTGGTGACGGCCTACGGCGGGCCGAGCCAGCCCTGGACGGATGCATCCGAAGATAAGCCCTTTTTCCTGCGCTTAGGGATACCCACGCTGGGGCCTGCCTTGCGCCAGCAGTTCACCATGGGCGAACTCGGGGTGGAGCGCTTCCTGGTTCCGGAAGGCCCCAATTTTTTCCGGCTCGAATTGCCGGTGGCGAGCACCGCCAATATTCAGGTGGGCGTGTACAACGAGCATGATCCGTTTCAAGCGCAGGGCTCCAGCGCCAGCATGGACAAGCGCTCCCTGCCGCCGGTCGCCGAGGTGAGCAACGTCGGCACCCAGCGCACCAAGGTGGTGACAGTCACGATGGAAGCGGGCAAGCCGTTCATTCTGCAATATTTCAATGCGAGCATCTTCAACACCTTCAGTGTTTCCGGCAACTATTGGATCAGCTCGATACATTCCGGCTATGCGGACGATTCGGTCGGCGCGACCGCCGTGCTCACCCGCCAGCGCCGCAATGAGACGGAGGAATATGTCGATGCGCGCGTGATAGAGCTTGGAAAGACGCCTTGGCACCGCCGTTTCAACCTGCTGGAGGAACTGACGCTGTTTGTCAGGCTGCCCGCAACCACCAAAATCACCGCCGTCGGCCAGGGCGTGAAAGCGCGCTACCGTTTCGAGCCATTCGTAACTTCGCGTCCCCGGGATTACCAGACGCCGCCGTGGCAGGAGAGCGGCCATGTATTCGAGCTGGATCGCGGGCTTTACGTGCTCACCGTGCAGCCGGAGACCAAGGGCATACTCGACCTGCAATTGCTGCCGCCCGGCGGCGTGCTGCAGGATGTCATGTCCTTCGTGTCCAAACTTTCCTCCAATGACGAATCGAGCGCGAATGCGCCAGTCCGCGTGCCGGGTGAAAAGCTTACGCCGGTCGAGCCGGTCGCGCGCTTTGACCAAGTGCGCCTGGACTATGACACCTATTACAGAATGTACCTCAATCGCCAGCCGGGTGTTGCATCGGGCCTGGTGATGCGCGAATTGCCGGTGAACCTGGCTGACGCGCTGCCTGAGACCCAGCGGGCCGGGGAGACGCTGACCTTACCCGTGCGCATACCGGAGCAAGGCACGCTGCGCGCGCTTGCGGAAGATGGGCGCTCGCTCAATATCGCGCTGGACAACGGCAAGAACGGCACGGCCATCGAGGTAGAGGAGGGGCAATACCGCGTCACGGTCAAGGGGACAAATGCCGTGCAAGTTTATTCCCTGGGCCTGGAGCCCAAGCGACTGTCGAGCAAGACGCCGCTGCCACCAATGCCAGATGCCACGCTAGCGGGGCTGCCGAAATTCCCGGTCATGGTGTCGGGCCAGCCTTACTACATAGACCTCAAGCGCAATAGTTCCAAGGAGTACAAGGTGCAAGTAGGCGCGCCCGGACTCTACCGTTTCGAGACGACCGGTTTGCTGCATACCGGCGGGAAGGTGCGCACGCGCATCAACCCGTCCCTGTTTGGCGAATCCGAGAACGGCGTGGGGCGCAATTTCCTGATCCAGAGTTATCTGCGCGAGGGCGAATACCAGCTCAGCGTGAACACCCAGGGAGAGACCCAAGGAGATCTCGGCGTGCAAGTGACGCGCACCGAAGTGGCGGATGGCGGCGAACTGCGCCCGGGCGAAGTGGCACGCGCTTTGCTCCCTTCCGCACAGGCGCTATCCTATCACTTCCATATTGCCAAGCGCGGCACCTACCACTTGCAGGCCATCGGGCTTGGCCGGGATTTCAAGATGCGCCTGGAAGACGCGGGTGGCTGGCCGCAATTCGCGCCGGTGCATGACGGCGAAATCACCGGGGAGCTCAAGACGGGCAATTACCGGCTAATCATATTGCCGCAAACCGCCGACGCGCGCGTGCTGACCAGGCTGGACCTGGTGGCCGGGAAGAAAACTTATACAGGGCACGGGCCGCACCGCATCGCGCTGGGATCGCGCATCGAACATGTCTGGCGCGAACCGGCCAAGGGCAAGCCGCGCCTCCCCGACCAGTGGGAATTCGATCTGCCCGCGCCCGCCGACCTCAACATTTCGCTCGATAGCGAAATGGAAGCAACGCTGGTGAACACCGCCGATCTTAAAAAGATCGTCGCCCAGATACAGGCTCAGCGCGCCTGGAGCGGGAGGGTGCAGGCAGGGCGTTACCGCGTGCAAGCGCAACACAGCCGTTCCAACAACCATGTGCCTTATGCACTGCAAATTTCCGCCACCCAGATGGTTGCCGGCCAGTCTCGGGAAATCCTGGCGCCAGCCGTCATCCCGCTGTCGGTGGGAGCGGACGGACTCGTCGAACTGCAATCGTTTGGCCGCACCGATGTGCGCGCGCGGCTGCTCGATGCGGCAGGCGAACAGGTCGCGCAAAACGACGATCGTCCCGACGACTGGAATTTCCACATCGCAAGGCGCTTACGCCCCGGCGAATACAAACTGATGGTCGATCCGGTCAGCGAAGAGCAGGCCTCCACCACCGTCTCGATGCACGCGCCCGCCGAAGTTGCGGAAAAACAACTCGCCCTGGGCAGCAACGCCGAAATCAAGGATGACCAGGTGCACATATACCCGCTGGCGGTGCCTAACGACCGCAACCTGCTGCTGGTCAGCGCACTGTCCAGCGACACGGTAGGTCTGGCGCTGGAAGGCGAATCGGGGCAGGGATGGGTGAATCTCGGCACCACCGTTGCGAAGTCGCCGTATCTCGCGCTGCCGCTGGGCGCATCGCGGCTGCAATCCTATCGGCTGCGGGCCTGGTCGGCCGACCGGCGCAGCCTGAAGGTGCGCGTGCGGGCCGTGGCCGAGGCGCTTTCAGCAGCATCCGAGGGCCAGTGGCTACAGGGCAAAGTATCGCCCAAACATGTGGATGAAACGCGCGGCGACGTGGGCGTGACTTTGATCGCCCTTTCCCGTCCGGGCACGTTCCGTATCAAGGGAGACCTTGCGGGATTGCAGTGGTCCGACACCGGCTTGTGCGCAGAGCAGGTGGGCAGCAACGCGGTGATCGATGTCAGTGGCGGCACGCTGCTGCTGGTATCGGGCGCGACAGCTGCCGGACACCGCAAATCGGGCGGCGATGCCGCGCTCGCCGCCGAGCGCCTGCGCCTGCCGGTGGAAGACAACGAATCGCTGCGCATCGAGCTCCAGGGGGGCCGTGTGGGTGCAATAGACCTGCAACCCAACGCGCACGGACCATCGCTGGTTCTCGCGCAGGCGCGCGCCGGGCAGCCCGGCATTGCATTGAACGCCAAGCGCGACCCGGGCACGATCGGTCTCGTACCCGGCGAGGCTGTGGCAGTGGTGCTGCCGGGGGCGGCGGAGTCCGCCTATGTGTGGAATGCGGGCAGTTCCGGCGAAGCACTCGAACTCGATGTGCGCCAGGCGTCATTGCGCAGTTCCGGCACCCAGCCGGTCGGCATCGGCGCCAGCGACGGAACGCTGGGCGCGCGAACCGCGCTGCAACTCAATCTTCCCAGCGGCCCGCTGCGAGTGCGCCTGACCCTGGCCCCCCAGAGCGCGGCAGTGTTCGTAAAGCGCGGCGCAATCTTGTCCACCCACTGGTCGGGCACGGATGCATTACAGGAAACGGTGACAACCGATGCCAATGAGATGTGGCTGCTCAACGCCGAGACGCACGAGGCGCATTACTCTGTTGAGATCGTTCCTGGTACAGGAGAAACCGAAGCGGCGCTGAAACCGGGGGAATTGCTCGAGCGCAATGCAAGCATTGCCGGACGCATGCGCATACCGGTGGAGATACCCAAGGGCGGCACGAGCGCCAGCCAGTTCCGCCTGCGCGTGAGCGGCAATGTCCAGGCCATGTGGCTGGAAAATGGCGGACGCATCGCTTCCGGAAACGACATTGCGATACGAGACAGCGGCGTGATGTGGCTGCAGCATCAGCCGGGCATCGTCGTCGCCTGGCTCGAAGCGCCCGGTGTGCAAGGTTCAAAGACCATATCCGACTGGTTCAAGTCGTTCCAGGAAACGTCGGTCAAGCCTCCCCAGACGGTCAACCTGCACGGCAAGTCGCAAATCCTCAATTTCAACCTCGAACACGCGGCCATGCTGCATGTGCGAACCAATGTGCCTGTCGTGACTCACTACATGGTTGAAGGACAACCGCCGCTGACCGAGGCGCATCTCCAGGGAGCCAATATCAGCCTGCTGGCGCCCGCCGGAACATCGCGCCTTGTCCTGCGCGCCGTCGGGGCGGACAGCCTATCCGGGCCTGCCAGCATCCTGGCGACCGAGGCACTCAACCTGAGCGAGGGTGCGGGGCCGCAAACCCTGCTGGCGCCCGGCAGCGCGCGGCTCTATTCATTCGAACTCAAGCAGCAGACGCAAGTGGGCATCGGCGTGCGCGCCTCATCGGACATCGTGCACAGCGTGCTGTATAACGAACGCGGCGCCGTTCAGTCGCAAGGCGTGGTACAGATGCCAACCCTGGCGCCGGGGCGCTATTTCCTCACCATCGAAATGCCAGCCGACAGCGCGCCGGTGCTGGTGCAACCCATCGTGTTCGGGCTGAAAAAACCGGATACCCGCCCGCCCTTTGAAATTTTGCGTCGCTATGTCGAAGGGCGCGATAACGACGCCCTGCTATATGTGCCGCCGGAGCCCGAGGCGGAGAACGCTGCACCAGCGGCACGCCCAGCGAAGGCCAAGCGTCATGCTCGCCCCGCGACCGGGGATGGCGAGGAAACGCCACAGGAAGAAGGAGAAGGTGAGCCGCAACCCGCGCCGGAACCGGGCGAAAGCGGCGAGACGGAACCAGCCACGGAAGAGAATTGATCCCGCTCCACCATACAGGCCGCGCAGGCATGGCGGGCTGAAAGACGAAGCGGGTGAATGGTAATTGGAGTGACAATGAAACGCGCACATGTAATGGTAAAGCTTCTCTTCACGCTCGTTGCGCTTTGCGCGAACCCCGCTTTGCATGCCGCCGGTTCCGTTCCGGGAGGCACCCTGGTTCAACCGGTGGGGGCTTCCGTCATTCCGGAAAAGTTCTTGCGCCGCTGGGATTCGGTGACGTTCTTCCTGGATTCGGCTGGCGGCCCCGCCAAGGGAGGCCCCGAGCACCGGCCCGAGCGCTTTGTAACCATGACCCCGTCGCATCCCGGCGTCTATACCTGGCTAAACGCCAAGACCCTGCAATTCCGCCCGGCCGAACCGTGGCCCGCGCTGTCGCGCTTCTCCTTCCGCATCAAGGATAATACATATGACCTGGTGACGCTGATGGAGGTGCCCACGCGCACCATTCCCGCAGATCAGGAAGAGGGGCTCGACCCGGTCGAGCGCATCACGCTCACTTTCGCCGAGCCGCTCGACCCGAAATCCTTGCGCCAGATGGTACGCATCGGCGTGCGCCCCCTGCCCGGAATAGACGACAGCCAGACCCGCTGGCTGGATCAGCGGGACTTCGAGCTGAAGGTGGTCGAGCGCGTGCAGCGCCGCGACCCGGCCAACTATGTGCTCACGCTTGGCCGCCCGATCCCGAGCGGGCAGCGCGTAATCGTGCGCTTGCGCCTGTCGCTCGAGGATGGCACCAACGATTCTTTCAAGGACATCAGCTTCACAACCTCGGAATCGTTCCGCGTCACCGGCCTGGGCTGTGCCGTCCTGCGCCTGCCGATCACACCCGAGGGTGTCTCCTATGCGCGCGACCAGGCATTGAAGTGCAATGCCGACCAGCGCCAGGTGCAGGTGGAGTTTTCCGCCCCGCTCAAGGCATTGAGCCCGGTTGAGGCGCGCAATCTGGTGCGATTCACGCCGGGGGTCAAGGACCTGACGTTCCAGGTGGCCGGGGACCGGCTGCTGGTTGACGGCAATTTCCGCCCGGACACGCTGTACCGCGTGAGCGTGATGCCGGTGCCGCTCACCGACATGCGCGGCCGCCCCCTGCTGGCCAAGGAGCCGAGCCAGCTATACCTGCATTTCCCGCCCAAGCCCAAGTACCTGCAATTGCTGGCCGGTCAGGCCATCGTGGAGCGCTTCGGGCCGCAGCAATTGCCGCTCGATGGCCGGGGCTTCGAACGCGTAGATCTGCGCGTCTATCCCCTGGATCCATTGGACCGTTCCTTCTGGCCGTTTCCGGACCAACCGGTGACCACCGATGAAAAGGAAGCGCCGCCTGCACCAGGAGAAGAACCGCTCCCCCACACCGACCTCTCGTACATAGATGCCAGCGGCCTGGAGCGCCAGTTGCACATGCTCGGCTCGCCGCCGGTGTCGGCACTGGTGAAGTTGCCGCTGCGGACGACGGAATCGGCAGCCCATTTCGGCCTCGACCTCACGCCGCATTTTGCGGCCCTGGCTGGCAAACAACAGCCTGGAACCTACCTGGTCGGTATTCGCAACCTGGATGAATCGACGCAACGCAGCTGGGTGCGTGTGCAGGTGACGGACTTGACGCTTTCGACCATCGAGGAAGAGACCGCAGTCAAGTTCACCGTCAATTCGCTGTCAACCGGCGCACCCGTTTCCGATGCCGAGATCAGGGTCGAGGGCGTCCACAAAAATAGCTGGGTCACGCTGCTGAAGGCAAGCACCGGATCGGACGGCACCTATCATTGGCCTGCCCCGGGCGGAAACGGAACTTCGGTGCGGCGCATCGTGGTGCAGAAAGACCATGATGTGCTGGTGCTCAATCCCATGCGTGCGCCGGATCGCTATACGGACAACCTTTGGGACAGGCCCGGTGAGGCTTGGCTACAGTGGACGCTGCAACCTCTCAACTATCGCACAGAAGCACCGAAAACACTGTGCCATGTGTTCACCGAGCGGCCGGTCTACCGTCCCGAGGAAAAGGTATACGTAAAGGGCTATGTGCGCATGCGCCAGCGCGGCGCGATCACCATTGCCGGAGGCGAGGGCACGCTCGTTGCCGAAGGGCCGGACGGGCTTTCCTGGCGCTACCCGGTGAAGCTTACTCCGCAGGGAAGCTTCAACCATGTATTCGAGGAGGCCAACACGCCGACCGGCACCTATAGCTTCCACTTCGAATACCGCGACCAGACGGCTTGCGGCTCGGTCAGCATCCTGAAGGAAGCGTATCGCGCGCCGGAGTTTGATTTGCGGATCAGCGCGCCGGACCAGGTTCCGCTCGACCGCGAATTCAAGGTGCAACTCGCCGCGCAATACTATGCGGGCGGGCAGGCTGCGGGACGTCCCGTGCGCTGGCGCGTAACTCAATTCCCTTATGCGTGGACACCTGCGGCGCGCCCAGGATTCTTCTATTCTTCCGACGGGCGTTTTTCCGGGCGCGAGACTTTCCGCGGCAGCCCCGTGATGGAACGCGAGGGACAGACCGATGCGCAGGGCAGCGCCACCCTGGAGCTCAACCCGGCCACTGAAACAACCGCACAGCCAAGAAGTTATGTGATCGAGGCAACCGTGACCGGCGCGGACGACCAGACGGTCAGTACGACCCAGCGCGTGCTGGCGCTGCCCGCCGTGGTGCTGGGTCTCAAGACACCGCGCTATATCGAACGGGCCAAGAGCGTCAGCCCCGAGATCATCGTTGTCGGCCCGGACGGCAAGCTGGTGCCGGACCAGACCGTCACGGTGCGGCTGATCAAGCGCGAGTGGCACTCGCACCTGCGGGCCGACGATTTCTCCCAGGCCGATCCCAAGTACATCACGGAAGTCGTGGACAACAAGGTCTCTGAACGTAAAGTGAAAAGCGGGGCGCAGCCCCTGAAGGTGGACATACCGCTGGATGGCGCGGGAGTGTATGTCATCCAGCTTGAAACACAGGACAGGCTGGGGCGCGCGCAAATGGTATCGGTCGATTTATATGCGGGCGGCGACGAGCCGATGACCTGGGCGCGCCAACCCAGCGAGGTGTTCCAGGTCACGCCGGACAAGACCAGCTATGTCCCGGGCGATACCGCGCACCTGATACTGGAAAGCCCGTTCCAGCAGGCCCAGGCGCTGGCCGTGGTCGAAACGCCGGACGGCAACCGCTACCAGTGGCTCACTGTCAAGAACGGCGCGGCCACCTTCGACCTGGTGATCCAGAAAAACTTCGTGCCCAAGCTGCCGGTGCACTTCGTCCTGATGCGCGGGCGCATCCCCGGCGTCGTGCCGGTCGCGGGCGGGCGCGTGGACCTCGGCAAGCCGGCCACAGTGGCGGCAACCGCATGGCTGACCGTCGAACCGGTGGAACACCAGGTGAACGTTGCGCTGCAGTATCCGGAGCGCGCCAAGCCGGGAGAGACGGTAGAGGTCAAGATCAAGCTTACCGACCGCGCTGGCAAGCCGGCATCGGGCGAAGTCACGCTGTGGCTGGTGGATCAAGCGGTGTTGGCGCTCGGCAAGGAACAGCGGCTGGATCCTATCCCCGATTTCATCACGCCGGTGCATTCGCGTGTTGGCATACAGGATACGCGCAACT
>JBGPSQ010000043.1:0-16483 GCA_041490205.1 Gallionellaceae bacterium | reverse complement strand
TTTTTAGCTGCTGGCTTTTTGGCCGCTGCTTTTTTAGCTGCTGGCTTTTTGGCCGCTGCTTTTTTAGCTGCTGGCTTTTTGGCCGCTGCTTTTTTGGCTGCAGGCTTTTTGGCCGCTGCTTTTTTAGCTGCTGGCTTTTTGGCCGCTGCTTTTTTGGCTGCAGGCTTTTTGGCTGCTGCTTTTTTAGCTGCTGGCTTTTTGGCTGCTGCTTTTTTAGCTGCTGGCTTTTTGGCCGCTGCTTTTTTGGCCGCAGGCTTTTTGGCCGCTACTTTTTTAGCTGCCGGTTTCTTGGCAGCTACTTTTTTGGCTGCCGGTTTCTTGGCTGCCACTTTTTTTGCAGCTGGTTTCTTAGCTGCGGCCTTTTTAACTGCCGGCTTCTTCTTGGCTGCCGGTTTTGCCTTCTTTGCTGCTACCATTTTCAACCTCCTTTACTTAGTGAAAGTTACAAAAGTACAACTAAACTACTACAACACTCCCCGGCCCGCCACTGTACGGCCAGCCGAAGTCCATGAGGGGCGAATTCCCCCTGATGACCTTATATATAGCATTAACAAATCCAATACCAGACCGCCCAAGACAGCGCCCTGAACGTGCCGAAGGGGGTCAATACATAAAGCCGCCTTCTGGAAGGGGCTCATAAAATCTTGGGGGGAATTGGGGGCGCCGGATTGCGTATTCTTTTTTTTCTTGGCAATCCAGCCTTGGGGGGAAGGCGATATTTCTTGAGAGAGAAGGCTGCTACTCATTTGCACCTTTCTGTGCAATATGCATCGGCAATCGCCCGTGCTCTCGTTTACTAGGTTCTCGCAAGCAAAATCCCCTTATCGCTTCGCCTACAGTTAGTCATTTTTGCAAATTTAATTACAACATCTAGCGGTTGCAACTTTACCTGATTTGTGCTCCCTGTCAACACTTTTCGCACAAATTCTGCAAATTTTTTCAACTTTTTTTACTGATCGATTCCAGAATGACACTCGCTAGAAATTTTTTCCAAACTGAGCCAAGCGAATGAGTTGGGGTGAATTTGAACCGCATGATTCAAGTCCGCTGTCGTTTGCAGCCGCATATTGAAGACACAATCAGGGAGTTTTTACCGACTCCTGAAAAGCCGAATCAGCAAACCCTGTGCGGAGTTGCGCAGATGGGAGCCTTGGTCATTCACTTCACATTACGTTGCCCTACCCACAACCACCAATCACTATCTTAATAGTGCTTGTGCCAGATAACCTTGCCTCCGATGTCAGATAACCCAACCTTAGTTATGATTTGGGTCGGATAACCCATCCTTCGAAGGATGGAAGCCGAACGGTTCATCTGGCCGTGCCAAATTCAGCGCCGGTCAACATGTAACAGATTGAAAGGTATGGTTTTTAAGAAGACGGGCGCCCGTTGGTATGCGTGGCGAGATACATAGACCTGGCAACGAAACTGCGCTGCCCACTTTCCCAAACATCCTGAACTGGCAGCACTCCAACAAAGCGCCAACCGTAAGTTACGGGCGCCTGATGGTGGTCATACATAGTCACCCAACCTTGCCCTAAGACACTGCCATGTGATCAATATGTTGTGGAGGTGCGTTTCAGATAACCTAGCTTCCAATGTCAGATTACACTGCCTCGCCAAATATTGGCCAATTTACACCGCGTAAACGTTCACGCTCGCCTAGTTAAACATCATTTTACACAGACACGGAAAACAAACTGGAAGCTTGGACTTGGGGCCGTTGGGCTACCGACAAAAACACCTTGGGGATTGACGCGTAAATTGGTCACCAGGGGATCGCAGCCGTCGGCACCCGGCACGGGGACGTAGTTCCAGGTCGCACCATTGTCTTTCGAAAAATCGACATTGTCAGTCGTGCTATTGAGCGCGGTAAACGTATAGGTCAGCGTACTGGAGGTTGCCCCTTGGGTAAACAACACCGGGCCAGAACCTGCGACGCCGATGTCATTGACAAAAAGCGCGGTGTTTGGCGGAATCGTGTCGGTGATGACCGTGGTATTGTTGTCCACCTGCCCCGTGCCGGAGTTGGTCGCAATCAGCGTATAGACCGCATTGGCGCCGGGAATAAATTTCGGGTTGGTCGTGCCGTTGATCGGGTCGGACAAGACCGTAACGGTCTTCAGGAACGTTAACGATGGCTGATTTGCGCTCACAATGACCGGTGCAGCGTTATCCAGATTGGCATTCAAGGATATCCCGGAAGATGCGTACTCTTCCCTTGAGCTATTCGTATATGTTGCCGCAGGAACGGCAGAGCCGACCGCCGCCTTGAAGGTGATGGTCACAGTTCCGCCGACTGCCAGTGAATAATTGCCGAAATCCCATAATACTTGCTGCTGATTCAGGTTGCCGGCGTAGGGCGCCACGGTTGGCGGGGTGGAAACCGTGATCGTTGGGGCTGGCAAGGCGGCGGCCCCCCCTGAATTTCCATAAGTTGAGGAACCCGCAACATAGGTGAACTGCTTGGTTGGCGCGGCCGATGTGCCGCTGAACGGCAAGAAGTCATAGACCTTGAGCGAAGACGTTGTGGCAGAGCCCGAGTTGGTGATGGTAATGGTGTAAGTCGCTGTACCGACGCCTGCAATGACGCTAGGCGTGCTGGTGGTCTTGCTGATGCCCAGCAAGGCGACGTTCAGCACGTTCACGCTTGCGGTGCTGCTAACCACGCCTGCCGTGGCGCATGTGGCAACTGCATTGGTGCTGATCGATGCGCAGTTGCTGAACGAGGTGTTCTGCGCCGCATTGGTCTGCACGTCAATATACAGCGTGCCGGAGCTGTTTGCGGGCAAGCTTGCCGCTGTCATTTTCACGGCCGTTCCCCCTGCTATCGCCGTCAACGCCACATCCGGCCCGCGGGCCGCTCCAGCGGCGGCGGAATTCACGGACAGTACGGGCGTGCTGGGGCGCACGTCCGGCCCGCTGCCCACATACAGGTTGCCTGCGGCAGTGGTTGATGCGGGCAAGGTGTCATTGACCGTCACCGTTTGCGGCGATGGCAATATATTGCTGTATGAAAGCTGATAGCGTAATAAGGCATTGGGCGGAACCGGCGATCCAGGCACGTAAGCAACGCAAGTCGCGCCCGAATACACGCAATTGATGGTTTTGGTCATCGTCAGGGTATTGAATGGGACATAGACCGGCGCTTGCCCAAGGGCCGTCGAACTGGGGTACACCCCGCCCGTGTAATTTGCGGTGACGCTGTTGTAGTAAGTCACGCCCGGTGTCGTATTCGGAATGGCCGAGCCTACCAGCGCAGTGAAAGTTAAAGTGAACGTCTGGCCCGCCGGTATCGCCACTCCGCCCGTGAAAGTCCAGGTGTCGATTTCATTGTTGGCCGTGCCCGGAGCGGGCGGTATGGTCGTGGCCAGCGTATATACTGGCGTAACTGTCGCACCATTCAGGGTCATTGCGCCGGTCGCTGTGTAATTAAAGCGCCAGGTCGTGCCAGCGGCATTCGCCACGCCGGGCAAGGTATCCACCAAGGAGGTCAATGTTGCGGATGATGCGCCGCTGTTGGTGACGCTGATGGTGTAAGACGCAGTTCCGCCTTGTGCAACGGTGGAGGCGGTGGCCGTCGTTACCGCTTTGGTGACGGCGAGGTTGCCGCCTGCCGCCGCTTCAGTGATGGAACTTGTTTGACCCAGCGGGTCTTGAGTCGTGGTCATTTTGGCGGTATTTGTCACCCCCGCGCCTGCGGTCGCCGTGGTTTGCATGGCAAAAGTGATTGTCCCGGTCGAACCCGCGGTATTGAACGCATTCAGCGTCCCTGCGCTCAACAACATTACCGTGCCGCCACCCGCCGCATTGCCCGGGGCGGCGGTTGATACGCCGTTCACAATCAGATTGCTGATCGCATTCGCCCCCACCTGAGTCGGCAAAGTATCGGTGATGGTCACGCCCGTTGCGGCAAGTGCGGACAGGTTGCCATAGACGATTTTGTATCCCAGCAGGGCATTCACCGGGATCGGCGTGCCATCCACATAAGAGCCGGGCGTGCAAACCCCTGCCGTATAGATGCAATCCACCGTCTTGGTGATGGTCGAAAGCAACGGCACAGTGACTGCCGCCAAGCCGGTCCCACTCACGTTGCTCGTCGCGCCACCGGTATAGTTGGCCTGTATATCGTTGCCATAAGCCACCCCGGTCGTGACCGTGCCGTACTGCACCACGAAGGTGATCAGCATCGTTGCACCAGCCGGGATTGACGTGCCGCCTGCCGGGAAGTTCCAGGTCACTACCTGTCTTGTGCCCGCCACGGCGGCGAGCGGCGCGGGATTCTGGTATTGCCCGGCCGCTGGTGCGGCCGCGACGCCAGTCTGCGCGACCCCATTAACCAGCACGGACGTAGTGGAGGTGTACGCAATCGTGCCCGCGGGCGAGGATGGAAGCGTATCCACCACGCTGGTAACGGGTGCTGGGGTCGTGCCGGTGTTGGTCACGGTAATCGCGTAAGTGACTGCGAAATTCGGCGTGATGGAAGCCGTTGCGGGTACAGTCACCACCTTGCTGGTGCTCAACGTGTTGTAAGGCACATTCACCGGCGCCACTGGCCCCGTGGTTGAGGCTCCCCCTGTGTAATTCAGCGTCGCATTATTCAAGTAATTTACGCCCCTGGGCACCGTAGCGCTGTAGGTTGCCGTAAAAACGAGCGTCAGCGTTCCGCCCGCATTCAAGGTCTTTGCCGCAGCCGCAAACGTCCATGTGCTCGTTTGCCCCACCGCCGCCGTGGCCGCTGCCCAAGTAACGGTCGGCAAGTTCGCTCCTGCCAGGGTGGTTCCATTCAGGGTTACCGTAGTCGCCGTGAGGCATGTCGCGGCGCTCGTGCCGCATTGGATCGTGCCCGCCGTCGGAAGCGGCAACACGTCCACCAGGCTGGTGAGCGCGATTGCCGCAGCCGATGTATTGGTCACTGAAATGGTGTAATTGACCGTCCCGCCGGGCGCCACCCAACTACTGCTCGCCGTTTTGGTGACAGCCAATGAAGCGGCTGTGGCGCTCACTGCGCTCGTTACCGCGGCGCCCCCGGCGGCAGCGCGTTGCGTGCTTTGAATGGATGCCGTGTTGGTGACTACCGCAGCGGAGGCCGCGTTGGTCTGCACATCCATATACAAGGCGCCGGAACTGCCCGCAGGCAAGCTCACCGCCGTGAAGGTCACCACCGAACTTCCGGCGAGTGCGGTGAGTGCGGCATCCGTCCCGCGTGGCGCCCCGGCAACGGCGGGGTTCACCGACAATACGGGCGAGCTTGGACGTATGTCAGGCCCGGATGCGACATAAAGGTTGCCCGCGCTGGTGGTCGATGCCGGAACCGTATCTGTCAGCGTGATCGTCTGCGCGGAAATGGCCGGGTTGGCATACACGATCTTATAGCGCAACTCGGCATTGGGCGGAATGCTGCTGCCCGCCACGTATGAGCCGGGGGTGCAGACACCGGCCGCAAACACGCAATCAATGGTCTTGGTCACCTGCAAGGCGGGGATAGTCGGCGTAACGAGAGCGGTATTTGCAACGTTGACTGCGGTGGTGGCGCAGTTTGGGCAGTTGATCGTTGCTGAATTGCCATACGCCGTGCCGTATGCCATCAGGTTGTTCACGGTGGCATTGCCTATCGTGGCGGTAAACGTCACGACCAACTGCCCGCCCGCCGGGATCGTCGTGCCGGATGGAAATGTCCAGGTGACGGTCTCTGAGTTTGTCGTTGCCGGGGTGGCAGGCGGAGTATCCAGGACCGCCACGCCCGACACCGGCGAGCCATTCACCGTGATCGCGGAAGTGGACACGTAATTGACGCGGCTCGGCGCTTGGCTCGCCACCACTGCGGTGGCCACCCCCGGCAGCGTATCGACCAGGGTGGCGAGGGTCGCGGCGCTGCCCCCGGTGTTATCTACGGCAATCGTGTAAGAAACCGTGTCGCCTTTATTGGGCGCACCTGAAGAAACGGTCTTGCTGATTCGCAATGACGCCGCCAATGACGCGAGGATATTGGACGGCGCATACGAAGTCACGCCAGCCGGTATCTCGTTGCTGACCGCTTTTGCCTGGTTCGAGATGACGGTATTGGCGGTGAGCACGGGGAACTGCACGTCGAAATCGATGATTCCCGAGCCACCGCCCGCCAGCACAGGGATGGTGGGATAGCTGAATGTCGTACCGCCCGCCCCAAAACCGCAAACGCCTGCAGCCAGGCTGGCCGGCGCGCCTATATTCGGATTTTCGCTTATCTGGGTGACGCCGGTGGCAAATGCGATCTGCGCTTGCCCTTGCGGCGTCATGTTGGGCAACTGGTCGCAAATCGTGACGTTATGCTGCGTGCCGTTATTGGTGTTGATGTAGGTGATGCGGTAACGCACTTTCGGCCCCACGGTCGCGGGCGTGCCTGTGGTTGGCAGCGCGGCGCCGCTATTGGGGACGCATGTGCCCGTTGCATCGTACACGCAAACAATTTGCTTCAGGATGTACAGGGTGGATACGTTGCTGGCGACGCTCGGCACGTGGTACACCCATGCGCTGTCGCGGTTGCCGCCGCCCGCTTCCGGGCTTTCGTCGCCGCCGAACACTTCCGAGTTGTTGACCAGGCCGCTGGCTGGCGGGGGGGATGACAGCACCAGGCTGATTTTGACAAAACTCTGCGACCCCACCACCAGGCGGCCGGCCGCCCAACGCACAGCGGTGGTCGAGGCCGGTAATGGGAAACCTGCGCCTGCGCTCGTGGGCGTTGCCACCACGGTGGGCGTCCCGATTACGGTTGCCGGGCTGGTTGCCGGAATATATGCGTTGCTGCCAACCATCGAGCCCGGATAGTAAATGCGATGCCAAGGGCCAACATTTCCGGTGTAATCGAGCTGGTATCCCGAATCGGGCCCGGCAACGGGAGAGCCGCTGTTGAAGGGTGGAATACCCGCGCCGGTGGTATTGATGGCGGGATTTCCCGATATGCGCGGCAAGCCCGCCAGCAAGGCCATGTTCGCGGCTGTTGTGCCAAATGCGCCGGTCATCGCGGCATCCCAGAAATTATGCGTCGAGACCCCGCCCGCCGCACATGTTGTGATCGCGCCGCCCATGATGGGCACCAGCTGGGTCATTCCCCGTGTCGGGCATGCGTTGTAGCCGTTGCCTGTCGGTACGGACCATTGCTGGACGCGCCCGTCCGTGCTGGGATCGGAGAACGCTTGAGTGCGTGGATCGGTGGAATAGAAAATTCCGGTGTCCGCATAGAGTTGGGCCAGGCTGCCCGAACAGTTCGCCAAAGTTTTCCCTGCGGCGGCACAGGTGCTGATCGTATAGGGGTCGGCCGTCCAATTCGCCGCAAATGCGCCTTGGCCGCTCACGCCCCAGCCATCGTCCATCTGAGCCGGAGAGGGGGGAGATACCTGATAAAAACCCCCCGCGCCATCGGGCTGCACGAACCATGCGCCCGCAACCTGGGTGCCAGACGGGATGTAATCGGTGATATATCCGCCCGCGCCAATCGCGCCGCCATTGCTGACCGGCGTGAACTGGATGATGTAGCTTACCGTGTCGCCCGCTTTGAAGCCCAGCGTCGCACCCGGCACGTTGTTGGCAACATCCAGCACCCGCTGCTTGAGCAGCGCCACCGTTTCCGGCGCAAAATATTTGGTAGTCTGCACCTGCCCGACGCTGTCGGCCTGCGCCGGATAGGCGCACACCAACGCCGAGACCAGCGCTGCCTTGAATAACAGGCCAAAAAGAGAGAACAGCTTTCGCAATCGAGTATTCATCATTTTCATTTCATTACTCGGAAATCACCTGGCGTTGGTCGAATCGCCCTTGTTCAAACCAGGAGCAATTCCCAGAACATATTGATCCGCTTTTCTGCACAAAATGCAGGACGTGGCGGCTGATATAACCGCTAGTCCGTTCAATCCTGCGCAACGTGTGGCTTTATGTTTGCCTTTCATTCTCATCGGCGCTCTCCCTCCACGACTATCTCGACACGGCGGTTGGGTTGCAGGCATGCGATCAATGCCAAGCGATCCTTTTTCGCGCGCTGTTTGGTGCAATTCACCAAGGGCTGGGTATCGCCCATTGCTGCCACCTTGATCTTGTCGGCCGAAACACCATGGTTGACGAGGAAAATCCTGACGAAATCGGCACGGAGTTGCGAGAGTTTCATGTTGTAGAGTCCATCGCCCGTTTCGTTGAGCTTATCGGAATGGCCCGTAATCTGGATACTATCCACCTTCTTCCATTTCTTCAGTTGCTCCGCAATCCCCTCGAGTTTCTGTTTGCCTTCCTTCATCAGGCTGACATCGAAATCAAAGAGCAACTCGGTAGCCAGCGTGTATTTCGTAATGCTGGCGCACTCGTTCTTGGCGTTGCACTTCGCGGCATCAACCTGCACCTCGTAGGCCAGGTTTTCTGCGATACGGGCAAAGGGTTCCGCATGGCCCCAGCCCGCCTCCCATTTGTCATGCCCGGTCCAGACAAGCTGGACCTCCAGTTTGGCCAGCTTGCACCCGGTACAAGCGGCGATGCCCTGCTTCTTCAAGTCGTCGACAACGCTCCACAGGTCCGGGCGCACCTTCTCGCTGGCATAAGGAATGGGGGTGTCCAAGCCGAGATAGCCCGGGTCCGCATCAAGCCTTTGAAGCAGCAAGTCTGCTTGCGCCATGGAATCCTGCACGATGCCGGTGAGTTCATTCTCGTGATATTCGATCAGTGCCATATCCAGCCATGCGCGCGCCTTGCACAGGGTGTAATTGTTCGGCCCCAGCGGGCCGAAGCTGAGCCTGTCGACATGTCTCTGCAACTGCTGGATCCGCGCCAGGTCGGCCGGTGTCGCCGGGCGGTTACCCTCGGCATGCGATGCGACGCTACAGGCAATCAAGGCGGAAAGAAGAAGGAGTCTAAGCAAGGTCATCCCCTAGAAATTGTGTGTGATCGGCTCGTTCTTCCGATCGTTGAGATGGAGGGTGTCCTGATCCACCTTGAAGCGTAAGGTGATGTAAATCCCCTTTGAGCGGTATTCAGATCCAATAAAATCGCCATCTCTGAAGCCCAGGAAATTGTAACCGGCGACCATCCAGGCGTTGTCCACGAGCTTGTAACCCAGTGATACGCCAAATCCGTAGCTCATGGTTCGCGCGCTCCATGTATGCAGCAGGTCGGCGTGAGCGCCTATGTCCCAGCTCTGGCCTAGATCGTGGCGCAGTTCGATGCCCATGAGGTCGGTGTACCCGCCGTAAGCGATGCCGCCGATGTTGTCGAAAACGTACTTCGCGCCGTATTGCAGCGCCACCTGGGTGCTGGATTTCGGCATCCAGTTTGCATTGTAGTTATTAACCAGCTTTCGGGCTTGCCCGAAACTGCCAATGCCGGTAGTGAGTTGTTCTATGTAGTCGAACCGTTCGAGCATGGCCCATGTGCTGTCCCACGGGCGCGAGGCGTAGGAAACACGCGCATCGAAATTGTCAGACGTGAGGATGGCGGAATGAGTGGCGATGTAGCTCAATCCGGATGCAAACACGCGCCCGCCATCGAGATTATGCTGAAAACCGAATAGCAGGTTTATCTTGTCGTCGGTGGCGGACGTGCGCCGCTCGATGCGGCAATTTGCGCCCCATACTTTGTCGTTATAGTTAACGCCCGCACTTGTGGCGATGTAATCGCCGGTCAGCGAGCCGGACGCCGGCGGAACATTGGGATTGAGCGGCAGCGGGCCGTTGACGGCGTTGCTGCTCCTCACCGTCTTGGAACGATCCACGCCGAAATCGGATTGCCAGAATTCGTTGATCTGCCATTTCTGCACCAGGCCGAGATTTGCATACACCCGCCCGCTATCGAGCGAATACTGATTTCCCAGCGACGCCCTCATTGCTGCCCCGGTCCACGGTTGCGTGCTCAAGCCGACCCGGGTCATCTCGGTATTGAGCATATTGCTGCGTGCGTATTCCTGTTCGGCAAACGCCTTGGTCTGTTCCGTCAATTGGTAATCTGCGCCGAGCTTGAGACGATTCGGGAAATCCGTATTTGACGAATTGCCGAGGCCCGCTTCCGCATCGGCGCGCAGGGTAAGTTTCTTATCGAACCTGTATGAGGCGCCGCCCAGCACCTGGTCGCTGATACGGGTGTTCCCCATGCTGTCGACATCCCCGGCATGCCGCCCGCCGTAATAGGTCGCCAGGCTGCCTGCCATGTAGTTGACTCGTGCATCCACGACGTCGCGCCGTGTGGTGACAATTCCCAAGTTTTGCTCGCGGTAGGCCTGGAATTGCCCCATGTTCGCATCGGAAAGCTTCAATCTGGCCTCGCCGCCGACCTTGCGTGTTCCTGTTTCGCTGATTGCCTGCTGTCCGAGACCAAATCCGGCTTCCTGGTCGCGGACATACACCTTGGTATCAAGCGACTCATCATGGCTGGAGAGTTCGACCTTCCGAGCGCTGCCGCTCACCTTGAGACCCAGATTACTCTGGTTGCTGGACGCCGCTTCAGCCTGGACCTTGGTTTTCTTGTTGATCTGCCAGGTGGCGTCGAGTCCGCCCAGCTTGCCGTTTGCTCCCTGAGTCCCGTCGCTAATCAGTGTTGTTCCGATTTCAACTCCGCCACCGGGCTTGACGCTTGCCCGCCCGCCGCCAGTGAAGCTCTGGTCGCGCGGATCGCCGGATTCGTATTCGGCGACTATATAGACTGGATTGAAGGCCGCGTCACGAGCGGTAATGGGTTGCTTGAAGAATACTGTGCCGTTCTGGTAGTCAATATCGTAATCGAGGTAACGCGTCATCGTCTGGGTGGAAACGATGATTTGCGACTGGAACCGGTCGCGGATTTCGACGCGGATTTTGTCGGAATTTGCCAAGATGTTGGTGCGCGTGAGCCGGTACAGGCCGGATGTGCCATCGCCCGGAATTTCATCCTTCACGTAAGCATGCGAAGTCCTCGTGGCGAAGGCGTTATACCCAAACTTTTCACCCTTGTATTCGGATTTCACGCCGTTGACGCTGCGGCTATAGCGCGAAAATTCGGTGACGGTCAGTCCCGTGTTGAAATCGCCAAATAGGGCGTAAAACTGTTTGCGCTCGATTTTCAGGTACAGCTTGCTGGTGCTGGCCGCGTCGAAATAAGGGGCGGTGGCGTCGGCATACAGCGTGTAATACTGGGTCGGGTTTATCGCCTGAGTGAGGTTCGTCAAATTTGCACCGCTGTTGCCTTGACTCTTGGCCGTGTCATAGGCCATGGTCAGCAGGTACTCGCCCTTGATCGTGCCTTTGGCATAAAAGGCAGCGCGGTCGCCGTCGAACAACTGGCTGTCCGCGCCAGCCCCGCTGAGCGCCTCCATGTTGCCTGAAAGTTGCTTGTGGCCGAGCGTGCCCTGTCCAAAGCCTACCAGTATCCAGTCGCGCTGACCGGGTTCGAGCCAAGTGTGGAGCTCCTGCGTGTGTCCGTTGTCGAACTTGAAGTTCAGCGCAACATCGCCGGTTTGCGTGGTGGGCGCCAACTGCACCAGCGCAATGCCATCCGAGCCGATTTCATAACGCGCCTTGCCGTCTATCTTGCCGCCCAGCGGATCGCGCTGTATGGCTTCGATCTGGCTGATTGATTGGTAAGGGCTATTCAACATGAATTCGCCGTTGACCCCGCGGCGCATCATGTAGCCATCCTTGTCGAAGAAGCGCAGGGCAAGAATCGGGCGGGTCTTGCCGTCCGCGATCAGGCGCGAACGATCGGGAACCAGCTCTACCCGGTCAGGAGCGATCGTATAACGGATGTTGCGCACCTGGCGCAGCACTTCATGGCCGGAAGCATCCGTCACTATCATTTCCAGCTTATTGTCGCCATCCTTGATATGGATGCCGCGCCAAGTGGCCAGCATTACGGTGCGCGCCGCATTGGTTTCCGCACCGTCGTAATACAGCGGGCTGACCTCCTCGCCATTCAGCATCAGCTTGGCGCGCTGCCCGGGTGCCATTTTCAGCGCAACCTTTATCGCGGGCAAGGCGGGCAGGAAGCTCTCTTGCGGGTGCAGCCATTCCGTGCCCGGCTCGGCGGCAGCCAGCCAGGCAGCATCGTAAGGAAGCTGCTCGACCAATTGCGTGCGGTTGTCGGCGTTATCCGGCTGCGGAACCGTGATGCCATCCACGCGCATCGTGCGCACGCCGAGATCCTGGGCGCCGGGTATATTGGGGCTTTCATGGTGCGGCACGACCGGCGGGATGATGGCGAAATTTTCGACCTCGGCTGGCTGCGTATCCACCAGGATTTCGGCGCGCGGCAGGTTGATGCCCTGGCTTGCCGATGTGGAGACGAAGCGCGCCATCGCAACCAGATTGACGGCCGCCGGCCCCGCCTTGAGATCGAAAGTGAGCGTATGGTTCCAGGCGCCCTGCTGCGCACCCAGCCTCAAGACCAGGAAGCCATCATTGATTTCCAGTGCGTTGGTCGCCTGCCCGTCCAGCCTTGCGCTGTCTGCCACGAGATGGGCATCGCCTGGCAACATGAAGGTGGATGATGCCAGGCGAATATCCCCGTCTCCGTACACTTGGAGCTTCATGCGGATCAGGTCACCCTCCCGCACAGCAGCCAAGTGCTGTGTGAGATGCATTTCCTTGGCTATTTTCCTCTGGACGTGGAAATCTGCTCGCCACAAACTGCCGCCGCGCACGTTGACGAACTGGGAATAATTGCGTCCGGCAAAGCGTGAATTCTGCTCGCATGCCACCACCTCGTAATCCTGGGTCAGCGAATCGAGGTCCAGTTGCACGACATGCGTTCCGGGCCGGATATTGTCGGCGTGCCAGCGGCCATCCTTGTCGGTCAGGATATACGTGCCGTCTTCCAGCACGATACGGGCATTTTGCAGTCCGTCCTGTTCGTTGTCCACATGTCCGTCGCAAGAGCCGACGATGACGCGTCCCATCAGAATGGCGCGGCTGCGCATCAGGTCTTCGCGCACCATTATGCTGGCCCGCGCGACGTTTGAGGTCAAGGGGTTGCCGGGGGCGGATTGGGCTATATTTTCAGCCTTGCCGGTTTGCGCGCCTGCCGTGACCATAATGACATACGCAAGCGTGTCCGAACCTGAAGCGGGAATGTCGCCGAGATTGAATGTGAGCGTACGGCCATCCGGCGAAATGCTCGGATTCGCCACCAGTACCGCGCCATTCAAGCGGGCAGAGCCGGATTGGTAACGGAAGCCCTGCGGCAGACGGTCGGCAATTTGCACGTTGACCGCAGAAGCCGTGGCGCTTTCATTGTCTATCGTCAGCGTGTAAGGCACATATTCGCCCTCGCCCACCACTGACTTCCCGGCGACCTTGGTGATTTGCAGATTCCTGCCGCTCGGATCGACCGGTATGTCTATGCGTAGCGCCGGGGACGCGGGGCCAACAGTGAACTGCGCGCCGTAGGAAGCGGTCGAAACAGCGTAGGTCGCCGTTGCAGGGTTGGCCGTCAACGCGGCGGGCGATATGGTTGAAGCAAAGCGATAGCCTGACGCCGGCTGAACCTGCAACTGGTAATTGCCCGCGCCAATCCTCGGGAAACGATACCCGCCCGGCGGCAGCACAACTGTACCGCCGCATGCGGTAAAAGTCGAACCCGAGACCACCGGGTTGGGCGAAATCTGTACGCCGTTATCGCATAGTACTGTCGCAGGCAGGCCGGTGCTGGTGTCGACCAGTGTCACAGTAGCGCCATTCTCGGTCATTCCGTTGCCGCTATCGAACACTGTGCCGAACGGATCGATCATGGCCGCGGTGCTGGCGGTAGTGGCAGTGGCGGAACCATTGTGATTGTAGGTATAGGTTGCGTTGATCCTGGTGTCGGCGACGACTGAAAGCACGCAGTTGTTGCTCACAGCGGGAGCAAGCGTAGTCGCGATTGCGCCGGTGAACACGCCCGTATTGGGGCCTGTTTCTGTCAGCAGCAGGGTTTCGGTATCACTCGGCACCGCACCGTTCGTGATCGTCACGGCAATGGTTTCAACCAGCGCCGGATTTTTGTTCGCCCACTGGTCAGTCACTTCCACATAGAGCGTTTGCCCGCTGTTGTAGGCCGCGACCGGCGAGAGGGTCTGGCTTCCCGCCGCGATTCCGCCGTTAAGATTGAACGGCCCGCCGGTGGAGCCGGACGACGCGCATTGCGATGCCCCCACCGGAGTGGCTGTTCCGCCCGGCATCGGCGCCATGAACTGTATGGTTGCATCGGTGACCACCTTGGCAGTCGCGGACAGGGTAAAAGGCGTGCCGGCAATTTGATAATTTGCGGTAGCGGTATTGGTAAGCGTGGTTCCGGGCAGGGTGGCGGCCCGTGCAGAGGTGACGCATAAAACAAGGGACAGAACAAAAAAGACGCAAAGTCGCAGCGCTTTTTTGTGGACGCGCCATAGTTCATGGAGAGGCGCGCCCACAAAAAAGCGGGCTGGCCTTGCGGCCAACCTGCCAAAAAAATCCCCCTCCGCACGGCATGCCGCCGTGCGGACTAGGGATGAGCCAATTGCCAAGCTCACGTTAATGACAAACTCAGCCGGTTACTGCACTGTCGTATTGAAATAAACCGTGACGAAACTGTTCGCAGGCAGAACCCCGCCCACCAAGGTGTAGGCTGGGCTGGCCAGGGTGCCGTAGTTGATGGTCACAGTTCCGCCCGCGCCGGCGGTGGCAGTGGCACCCGCTGTCGTGGCCTGCGCAGCCAAGCCCGGCGCAGCATAGGTGGTAACGACGCCCGCACCGCTGACCGCGCCGAAGCCGCTGGCCGCAAGCGAAGTGCCCGTGGCTGAGGTGCATAGCGCCCCGGCTCCTACACCGTTAATCAATTTGGGTTCGATGGCCAGTTGTGCGGCCAGGGCGTCGGATACCTGCGTCAGGGTCGCAGATGCAGCACCCGCCGCATTTGTGATGGTGACCGCATACTGCACCACCGCGCCGGGGATGTTCTTCGGGTTGGTATTGCCGTTGACCGGATCGCAAAGCAGGGTGGCGGCTTTAGCCACGGAAAGCACGGCTGACAACACCTTGTATGCGCCATAGGTAGAATGTGCTCCGTCGGTAGCCGCGTCAACCGCGCCCGCCACGTCGGCGAACACCACATCGACTCCGGCTGTATTTGCACCGGCGGTATTGGCAACTACCGCGCCTGCAACCACGGCAGCCGGTTCTTCTGCCGGAACCAGCGGCGTTGGCCAGGTTGTTACAGCTTTCAGGCTAATCACCGCCGCATCGCCGTTTACCTGGGTTGCCGCGATATTGGTCGAAACCAGTACGCAGTAAGTCGCACCCGCAGCCAGGGTGGGGATGGTGGTGATCGCGCCGCCCACTATCGTTGCCCCGTCGCATGACGGGTTCGGGAAGATCGTATACCCGAAAGCCGCATTGAAGTTGTCCGTAATGGGAGTAACCACCGTATACGCACCAGACACGGCATCGGCCACGGTCAGGTTGTAACCCTGTGTGGCGTTGCCGTTGTTGGTGATCGTGAAGGGCGTCAATGCGCCAACCTGACCTGGTGTAACGGCCTTTTGTATGCCGCCCGCCACCGTCAAGTTGACTTTATCGTCCACCGTGAACGCTGCCGTTCCGACAATGGCTGTTTGCGCCACGCCGCCAACCGAGAAAGTCAGCGATGCATTGTTGGTAATGACAGTGCCGGACTGCGTGCCTACCGCTTGCGCGCTTTGTATTGCGGCGAACATCAACCCGGCAGCCATTAAGGCTGAAAGGAAGATATTCGAAGGGCTGCTTCGAGTGCTGTATTTCATTTTGCTCTCCTTCAAAGAATCAAAAAACCAAAAAATCAAAAAAACTTCTGAATCGGCTGTTTTTATGGCGACCCTTGACCGAAGGGTGGCCCGCACCCCGCTTTGGGGGTGCGTATCCAGGGCGGATCCGTCATGGGTTCGGGCAGGGCATAGCGGCGACGGTGAGCCGCTGCGCTCCTGTATGGGAAAGAGTGAAGGTGGCGCACGGCTTTATTTGATCGTTGCGCGAAATGAAACCGAGCCTGATTTACCGACGCCGAGTTCGCCTTTGTACGTCCATCTGATGTGGGTGTAGTCGGCAGGCTGCGCGGAACGGTTCGCACCCTCTTTGGTTTTGACGGTCAGTCGATCGGGGGCTGCGTAGGTTTTACCGCCGTCAACCGAAAAAGTGATGGTGGTGTTGGCGCCGTTGGCGCTGCCGCCCTTGTAAATACTGTCGTTGGGCACGGGATTGGTAATGACGATGTTGCCCGCAGGTTTACCGGTCAGGTTCTTGAAGGTAGTCGTGTAAATAATCTCTTCTCCCGGAACGGCCTTGTCCACCGTGACGCGGTGAGCCGTTTTCTTGCCATTGACCGCAGTGCTGACTTCGCGTTCGGCAATGCTTTTGACTTCCACGGCGTCTGCCGCATGTACGGGCAGTTGGAATGCGCTCAGTAAGACAGCGGCGCAAAGGGAGAGGATGTAACTTGACTTCATCATGATGATCTCCTATCAGTTAATGGTGGCGCGAAAAGTGAACCATGTCGTCGTGGGCGCAGTGAC
>JBGPSQ010000042.1:0-17063 GCA_041490205.1 Gallionellaceae bacterium | reverse complement strand
TATTGGCCGAGCCAGCCATTGGGTGCGTACAAGGTGGCCAGCGTGATGCCTGCCACGGCTGTGGGCAGCGCAAACGGCAGATCGACCAAGGCGTCGACGATGCGCTTGCCGGGGAAAGCGTAGCGCACCAGCACCCAGGCGACAACCAGGCCGAAGAAGGCGTTAATCATCGCGGCAGCAAATGAAGCAAAAAAGGTCACGCGCAGCGAAGCCAGCACGCGCTCTCCCGTGACCACATCCCAGAACCCGCCCCACCCCAGTGTCGCTGACTTAAAAAACAAGGCGGACAGCGGGATTAACACGATCAGCGAAAGATAAAGCAGCGTGAAGCCCAAGGCCAGATTGAACCCGGGCAGCACACTATGGGCACGAAAACGAGCGGTGTGCAGCATCGAGCTTGCGGTTAATTGCGACATTGCTTATTCCTGTTATTGAATAAGCACAGTCTATACGCCATGTCTTAGGCGTAAAAGTGAATAATAGTGCTTTCATTAGCACAAAAAAGAATAAAGGAAGTGTCACCACGCAGGCCAGCTTCAAGCCTGCAAAATTCAGCTTGGCTTCAAGCCAGCAGGCTTTACATTATTCCCGAAACTTCGCAACCCAAGGTAAATGGCCTTAACATTTCCCGTTTCTTCAGCGGCGTTCCGCGCTTCCGCCAGAAAAGCCGCGTATTTGGCATCGTCATGCCTGATGTGGTTGGGGAGCCATGTCTCAAGAGTATTCAGGACAATATCCAGCACATCCTCCCCCGCCCTGAATCGCGATCGGTACTCGTTAAGTTTTCGCAGCAGCGCTGTGTGGGAGCGCTTGTGTTCTTGCGCATGCACATAACCGGAGCGCTCAAACATTTCCGCCTCAAACGCGAAATGAACCAGGACATCGGCGATCAGATCTTCGAAAATCCTGACTAGCTGTTCATGTCCTGCTCCCGCATTCCTTGAGATAGCCAGCACGTTGATAAAACCAGCCAGGTGCCGGTGTTGCACATCCATCTCATTGATCCCGATATTCAACTCATTAGACCATTTCTGGTAAATCATCAGGCGCACCTTCCAAAAAAAGGGCAGATTTGAATCTGCCCTGAAACTCCACGGAGGAGAGGAGATTAAACGGACAACTAAAATGTAACCTTCACGCCAACTGCCACGGCGGAAGGTGCTGCGCCTGCGCCCGCAATAGTGGAGGTTCCACCGATAGAGGCATTACTCGACAAGCTATAGCTCGCCGAAGCGCCATTTTTCAATTTGGTGTACAGCGCATACACCGTGGTGCGTTTGCCCAGGGTATGGTCATAACCCAATGAAAATTGCTTGGCGCCTGTATTGGCTGTGCCCGTTACATTACTGAGGGAGGTGTAGGCTGCCTTGATCGCATTATTACTGTCGATATAGAACTTGCCGGACACATAAAGCGCCTTGTGGCCGTCCAGATTGCCGCCCACGGGCACCAGAGTGCCGCCGACATTGGATGTGGAAGTCGCCGCAGCGCCCCCGGCCAGATTGTCGCTGGTCTTTTCCGCGGCGATGCCCACGCTGAACACACCTTCTTGCGTATAACCGATGCCTATCTTGACGGCCTTTTCACTGGTTGCACCAATGAAGGTGCTGGTCAGGTTGTTGTGCGCTTCATAGGCCAATGCAGCATAAAATCCATTGGCGTCATACCAGGCGGCCACGGAGGTCGCGTTGGCATTCAATCCGACGGTGGACTGTGTTGGCACCAGGTTCACATGGGCAGCGGCAACCGTCAAACCACCCAGGCTCGGACTGATGTAAGCCAACACTTGATCCTGGCGGCCATCAAATGCGGCATTCCCTGCTGTGCCCACCAGGGAGCGATTGTCGGCGATACCGTCGGCGAACTGATCCAGGCGGCGGGTGGCCAGCTTGTATGGCGTGTCATGGCGGCCTGCCAGCACGGTGCCAAAGCTATCGTTCTTCAGGCCGAGGAAAGAGTTGCGTGTGGCAAACGTGCCGCCCGATGTACCCGCTCCGTTGATGGCGGCGTCGCCCACGTTGACCACTGACTCAATCTGCCAGATCGCAGACAGGCCATCCCCCAGATCTTCTGAACCCTTGAAGCCCAGATAAGTGGTGTTGCTTGCCACGCGGTTGGATGTAACGCCGTTCGTGCCGTTGGTGGCGGTTCCGGTCCGGATGCTGTCATAAGACACATCGACCTTCCCGTAAACATTGACGTTGGGGGTATCCGCAAATGCGTTTGCGGAAATAGCGGCTATCACGGCAGGCAATATTCTCTTCTTCACTTCAGTTTCTCCTTTTGGTTAAAAATCAAATTGCCAACCTGGTCAGCCGGGACAGAATCCCAGCCCCTTTGTTTGGCTGCGGGGTCAGCCGCAGATATGGCCTGATTGCCTTGAATCCCCGCGGGAACTTTTGCTTCAACACCTCGGGATCAGTTAGGCTTGTGACGATTACTACATCCTCCCCGTCCTTCCAGTTGCCCGGTGTGGCCACGCTGTGGCTGTCTGTCAATTGCAACGAATCAATCACGCGCAGTATTTCGTCGAAGTTGCGCCCTGTGCTGGCCGGATAGGTAATGATCAGACGAACTTTCTTGTCCGGATCGATCACAAATAGCGAGCGAACCGTCGCGGTGGTACTGGCTTTCGGGTGAATCAGGTCATATAGTTCCGATACCTTGCGGTCAGCATCAGCGATGATCGGAAAGTTCACTTGGGCGTGCTGGGTATCATTGATGTCGTCTATCCAGCGTTTGTGTGACTCGACCGGATCCACGCTCAAGGCAACCACCTTGACGTTGCGCCTGGCAAATTGCTCCGCCAACTTGGCAGTCAGGCCCAACTCGGTGGTGCACACCGGAGTGAAATCGGCGGGATGCGAGAACAGCACCACCCACTGGTTACCGGCCCATTCATGAAAATGTATTTTGCCTTCACTGGAATCCTGTTCGAAATCCGGGGCAACATCGCCTAGCCTAATGGTCATTTTCATTTCTCCTTAATTTGATTAACTTAGCTTCGCCAATGACACCTCGGTAGACTTCACAAAGGCCACCACATCCGAGCCAACACGCAGATCGAGATCTTTGATCGAGCGGCTGGTAATCACCGACGCAACTTCTCCAAAAGGGGTTTCCACCACCACTTCGGAAACAACCGGCCCGGCCACAATGTCCTTGATCCTTCCCTTGAATTGGTTCCTTGCATTGATCGCTACGATGCTCATGACTTGCTCCTGATATTTGGTTGATAAACTTGTCTCTGAATCAATCACCCAGCGCCATCGCAGCAACCGGATAGTTGCACTCAGTACGCCCATGCCAGACTCCTATTTCTTCGCATATATCTGATCGAAGATGCCCCCATCGGCGAAATGCTCCTTCTGGGCCCTGGCCCATCCGCCAAACACCCCATCGACAGTGATCAGGTTTATCGCGGGAAACTGCTTCGCGAATTCGTCCGCCACCACATGACTTTCGGCTGTCACCAGGTTTACTATCGGAAACTGTTTGGAGTGCTTGGCTGCCACCAGGATGTTCGATGGGCGATAGTGATTTCTGGCAATAATCTCCTGGCCCTCGGGCGAATACAGGTATTCAAGATAGGCCTCGGCCACCTTGCGCGTGCCGTGCTTGTCCGCGTTCTTGTCCACAACCGTCACCGGGGGTTCCGCCAGGATGGAAAGCGAAGGCACAACAATCTCGAATTTGTCTGAACCCAATTCCTTTATCGCCAAAAACGCTTCGTTCTCCCAGGCCAAAAGCACATCGCCGATGCCGCGCTCGGTGAATGTAGTTGTAGAACCGCGTGCGCCCGAATCCAGCACCGGCACGTTGGCGTACAGCTTGGCAACGAATTCCTGGGCCTTGGCCTGATCATTGTTGTTGTGCTTCAGCGCATAACCCCATGCCGCAAGGTAGTTCCAGCGGGCACCGCCGGATGTCTTGGGGTTGGGCGTGATCACCGCCACACCGGGCTTGATCAAGTCGTTCCAGTCCTGAATGTTCTTGGGGTTGCCCTTGCGCACCAGGAACACGATGGTGGAGGTGTAGGGAGAGCTGTTGTGCTTAAGGTGCGATTGCCAATCGGCAGGAATCAGGTTGCCGTGGGTCGCCAGCGCGTCGATGTCTGCGGCCAGCGCCAAGGTGGCGACGTCTGCCTCCAGCCCATCGATGATCGCACGCGCCTGTTTGCCCGAGCCGCCGTGCGATTGCTTGATGATGACGGTATCACCTGTCTTCGCCTTCCAGTAGGCGGCAAAGGCTGCGTTGAATTCCTGATACAACTCGCGCGTTGGATCGTAGGACACATTCAACAAGGTGATTTCGGCGGCATGTGTAGCGCCGGTGAATAATGCTGATGCCAGTGCTACAGCCAGGATGGTGCTCTTCATGGTGTTCTCCGTATAAAATGTTTCTACGAAGCGCACTATAAAAAAACGCCGCAAATTACAGAACCAAGAATTTATTGATAACTAATTCTGTTTTTGTATAAGGATCGGTTGAATACCCTTACCTGGAAGATCGCAGATCAGCCATTGATGAAAGCTTGATCGGCTGCAGGCAACCGCAGATGCGTGAAAAAGATGGAATTTCCTGACGCCCGTTAAAACGACCGGGCCTGATAAGAGCAATGGTTGCAGCTTATAGGGCAACCAACCCTATAGCGCCTCGAATTCGCCGTTGGCCTGGTTGTATTTCATCATCTGGCCGTGTTCGATATCGAAATACCAGCCATGCAGGGCGAGTGCACCGCTCTCTACACGTTCGCGCACCCAGGGGAAGGTCATCAGGTTGTTCAGGGACACGAGGATCGCTCGTTGTTCACAGACCATCATTTGCTGCTGCGAAGAGGCTGCTGGAATGTCGTGCAGCACTTCGGCATGCACCTCCTCCGCCATCCGCATCCAGCTGTTGATGTAAGAATCCGTTTCTCCTCGGTTTTTGCCGAAGAGGGAGCGGATGCCACCGCAGTGCGCATGCCCCAGCACGATGATATGTTCGACGCCCAGGATGCGCACGCCGAATTCCAGCGCCGCGCTGGTGCCATGGCGTCCGCTGTTGCGGCTTTCCGCAGGCGGCACCAGGTTGGCGACGTTGCGGATCACGAACAGGTCTCCTGGTGCGCAATCCAGCACGATGGCCGGGTCCACGCGCGCATCGCAACAGGCGACCACCATTATCTTGGGAGCCTGCCCTTCTGTCACCAGTTGCCGGTAGAGCGCATCGTTCTCGGTGAAATGCTGCTCCCGGAAACGGCGAAATCCTTCGATCAGCCGGTCTGGCGAGCTCATGCGCCTGTCAACCGTCGCAAGGCTTCGCGGTATTTGTCGGAGGTTTTTTGCAGAACGTCGGCGGGCACTTGGGGCGCGGGCGGCTTCTTGTTCCAGCCGGATGCTTCCAGCCAGTCGCGTACGAATTGCTTGTCGTAGCTGGGCGGGTTGCTGCCGACCTTGTATTGGTCGGCAGGCCAGAAGCGCGAGGAATCCGGCGTGAGCGCTTCGTCTATCAGATACAGCTTGCCCGCGTCATCCACGCCGAATTCGAATTTGGTGTCGGCGATGATGATCCCCCTGGTCGCGGCGTAATCGGCGGCCTCGGTGTAAAGCGCCAGGGTGGCGTTCTTTACTTCCTCGGCCCGCGCATCACCCAGCAATTTCTTCGCTTCATCGAAGGGGATGTTCTCGTCGTGTTCACCCACCGCGGCCTTGGTGGAGGGGGTGAACAGCGGTTGCGGCAGCTTTTGCGCTTCCTGCATGCCCGCTGGCAACGCGATGCCGCATACCGCGCCGGTCTTCTTGTAGTCTTTCCAGCCGGAACCGGCCAGGTAACCGCGCACGATGGCCTCGATGGGCAATGGCTTCAGGCGCTTTACCACAAATGCACGCCCCTTTACCTGAGCGCGATCCGCTTCGGTCTTTACCACTTCTTCCGGCGCAATGCCGGAGAGGTGGTTGGGAATGACGCGCCCCAGTTTTGCAAACCAGAAGTTGGAAAGGGACGTGAGTACCTCTCCCTTGCCCGGCACCGGCGACGGCAAGATCACGTCGAAGGCGGACAAGCGATCGGTTTGCACGATCAGCAGATGCTGGTCATCCACTTCATAGATGTCGCGCACCTTGCCACGGTGCAGGAACTTCAGGCTGGTCAGGTTGGATTCGTGCAATGCGGACATAACAGTCTCAGATAAATCAGCCCAGTGACGGCAGAGTGGTTGCGGCGATTTGATCCGCCTGCTTCTTGCGGTAGTCGGCGAGTTGTTGCGCCAGCGTCCCATCGTTCAATGCCAGCATGGACACGGCAAACAGCCCGGCATTGGCTGCGCCCGCTTCGCCGATGGCGAAAGTCGCCACCGGAATGCCCTTGGGCATTTGCACGATGGAAAGCAGCGAGTCCATGCCCTTGAGGTACTTCGAGGGAATGGGCACGCCCAGCACCGGCAGCGTAGTTTTGCCGGCGATCACGCCGGCCAGGTGCGCAGCACCCCCCGCGCCCGCGATGAAACACTGCACGCCTTGTGCGCTCATTTCCTTGATGTAGTCGAACAGCAGATCGGGCGAGCGGTGCGCGGAAATGACGCGCGCGTCAAACGCCACGCCGAAATCCTTCAACTGCTGCGCGGCCTGCTGCATGATTTCCCAGTCATTCGCACTACCCATTACGATGGAAACAAGCGGCTTGCTCATAAAGTTACGCTCCCTTGTGATAACCCACCACGCGCTCGACTTCGTTCTTCGAACCGAGGATCACCGGCACGCGCTGGTGCAGTCCGGTAGGCTTCAATTCCATGATGCGCTCGCGTCCGGTAGAACTTGCGCCGCCTGCCTGCTCGACGATGAACGACATCGGGTTGGCTTCATACATCAAGCGCAGCTTACCCGGCTTGGTCGGATCCTTGGTGTCGAACGGGTACATGAAGATGCCGCCGCGGGTCAAAATGCGGTGCACTTCGGCCACCATGGAGGCGACCCAGCGCATGTTGAAGTTCTTTTCACGCCCGCCGTCCTTGCCCTTCACGCATTCCTCTACATAGCGCTGCACGGGCTTTTCCCAGAAGCGCTGGTTGGACATGTTGATGGCGAACTCGGCCGTATCGGCGGGGATGGTCATGTTCGGATGGGTCAGGAAGAAGTCGCCCACATCGCGATCCAAGGTGAAACCGTTTACGCCGTGGCCGGTAGTGATCACGATCATGGTGTTCGGGCCGTACAGCGCATAGCCAGCGCAGATTTGCTTGGTGCCGGGCTGCATGAAGTCGGCAGCTGTCGGGTTGGTCACGCCTTCCGGGCAGCGCAGGATGGAAAAAATGGTACCGACGGAGATGTTCACGTCAATATTGGAAGAGCCATCCAGCGGGTCAAACGTGATCAGGTACTTGCCCTTGGGGTACTGTGCCGGAATCGGGTAGATGTCGTCCATCTCTTCCGATGCCATGGCGGCCAGATGTCCGCCCCACTCGTTGGCCTTGATGAACACTTCGTTGGTGATCACGTCCAGCTTCTTTTGCGTCTCGCCTTGCACGTTTTCGCTGCCTGCGCTGCCCAGGACGCCGATCAGCGCGCCCTTGTTCACGTCATGCGCGATCTGCTTGCAGGCAGACACGATGTCGTTTATCAGCCCGGTGAAATCGCCGGAAGCGCCGGGGATAGCGCGTTGTTCTTCAATGATGAACTGGACCAGACTCTTGCTCATGCTTCTCTCTCCAATGATTAATTCAAAATAAAATTTTGCAAACAGTAGATTTTACCCGTTTTCGGCTCCCGGCTCCATTACCTGGCCCCATTACCTGGTCAGGGCCATGAATAATTGAGGAAGGCGCTCCGGCAATCGCGCGATGTTGTCTATCACCGTGTAATGGTTGCCAAATATGTCCGCCACGTATTCATCCGCCTTGGGGTCCAGGTTTATGCAGTAGCTATATACCCCTTTCTGCCCCAGTTCGCGCACTGCCATGCGAGCATCTTCGATCAGCAGCCGATTATCGGCCACGTCTATGTCCGCAGGTTCTCCGTCGGTCAGCACCAGCAGCAGGCGCTTGTCCGCTTGCTGGTGCGACAGGTAATCCCCGGCATGGCGCATGGCCGCCCCCATGCGCGTGGAATAGTCCGCCTCCATCGCCGCCAACCGCGCCATTACGTCATGCCCCCAGCGCTCCTTGTAACCCTTGAAATGCAGGAAGCGCACCTCGTGGCGCGTGTCGGAATGGAAACCGCCGATGGCGAACGCATCGTTCATCTGCTCCACCGCCCAGCCCAGCAGCGAGACGGCCTCCTGCGACAGCTCCAGTTTGCTTTGCGTGCAGCCTTCCGGGACGTCATTGAGGGAAGCAGAAAGGTCCACCAGCAAGGACACCGCCACGCTGCGGCCATCATGCTTGTGGCTCATGTTGATGCGCTGATCAGGCTGCGCGCCGCTTTTGAAATCGATCAGCGAGCGCAGTGCGACATCGAGATCGAGTTCCGAGCCTTCTTCCTGGTAGCGCACGCGCACCTTTTGCTGCGGCTTGAGCATGTCGATTATTTTTTTCAGGCGCTTGGCCAGTGCACTGTGCTTGGCGAGCAGCTTTTCGATGACCGCCGCATCGCCCTTGGGGTGCAAATGTTCATAGACGCTCACCCAGTCCGGCCGGTATACCTGGGCACTGTAGTCCCATTCGGGATAAAGGCGCGGCGGCAGGGATGCATCGTCCTTTTCTTCGGCGGCCTGTTTCTGCTGCGGACGGCTATCATAAACCTCTTCGTCGCCATCCTCGAAAAAGCGCCACATCAGCCGGTTATCGTCGCGATAGGTGACCTCGGTGTCGTCGAAAAAAATATTGGCCGCCAGATCGTTCGCCGTGCGGGTCTCGCTGATGTAACCCACGCCCAGGTCCACCATGTCCTGGGTGCGCGTCCCGCCAGCCTGCATGAGCTCGTGGAAACGCGCTGCATATTTCAGTATGGCCGAACTGGTGTAGCCATGGGCAGGATCGAGCAGGGCGCGCGACAGCATGAACAGCCGGTGCCGAATGGAAGACCAGCCTTCCGGGCAGGCACCTTCCATTGGCGCCGGGTGCAATGCCTGCAAGATGTGGCGCAAACCGGGAAACTCCTGCATCGCCAGCCATTCCACGCGCGAGTCCTCGAACACCTCGATGGCGATGCGCTGAAAGGGGCTGAAATTGTCCGCCATCAACGGCAAAGTCCAGCGCCGGTGCGCCATGATGTGCGCAAGCAACGCGCGGTAGCGGTTCAATCCAGATATTGTTACTCCCGGAGGGAGACGTCTGCCCTCTCTCCCGCCGCCCAGCGGGAGATAACCAGCGACTTGGCTGCCGTTTGTTGGCAGCCAAGTCGAATGGCTAGTAGTTTTATCAGAGTTGGAGAGAGGGTTTGCGAGAACCCTCTCCCCCTGCCCCTCTCCCGCAAGCGGGAGAGGGGATGTAAAGTTGTCGTATACGTCCGGCAGGTGTATCCCGTTGCCGTCCAGATAGGGCATTGGCTTGCGCAGTTCGTCGTAAGCCAGCGAGTACGGCACCAGCGCCATCTCCCCTTCCCACAGGCCGCGCAAGTACAAATCCAGTTTGCGCTCCTGATCGGTGAACAGCGTGCCATGCCGCTCCCTTTGCAGCACGGCGCGGCTGTCCGCAGATTGCAGCAGGAAGTAGTCGCGCTGCCGGTCGGGATCGTTGGGATAGGCCTTGATGCCGTAATCCGCCCAGTTCCGCATGCCCGCCAGCGAAAGCTGGGCCAGCACGCGGGGCACGCTGTGCAGGAATTCCGACAGACATTCGCTGGCATACATCGAGTCTATGCCGTGTACCTTGGGCGTGGTGCGCGTGAGCGTATCCCACACCAACCCAAGATACTCCTCCACCAGTTCGCAGCTTTCCAGCGCGCGCGCCGCCGCGCCCAGGCTTTGCAGAAAGGGGGCGATCGCCTTGGCATTCGGCGTCTTGCCGATCTTTTGTGTGAATTCCACGATGCGCGGGATGATGTCCTCGCCCGCGACCTGCGCCAGGTATGGCATGGCTTCCAGGTACATCAGCACCGGCTCCTCCCCGCGCCCCATCTTGCAGATTGCCCCGGCGCCCTCAACGTAGGCCCGCACGCCTTCCGCCGTCATCCTGCGTTGCGCAAAGGCCAGGCAGTCGTCGAATACGCTTTGCACGCGCGCGAATTTGCAGTCGAGCAGCAGGCGGTAATCGATGACGTCAATCATGGCTGTGCGCGACAGATGGCCTTCAAGCAAATACTGCGTCGATGGCGTGATCCAGCGTATCGCGGATGTCCGCATCGTCGGTGATCGGGCGCACCAGCGCCATGCGGCAGGCATCGCGCGGCGCGATGCCGCGCTGGATCAGTGTGGCCGCATACACCAGCAGGCGCGTGGAAATGCCTTCGTCCAGACCGTGTCCCTTGAGATTGCGCGCGGCCAGGCCGATTTTCACCAAGCTGCTTGCTGTGTTCGCATCCACCCCGGTTTCCTTCACCACGATGCCAGCCTCGACTTCCGCGGCTGCATAATCGAATTCCATAGCGGCGAAGCGTTGCTTGGTGGACTGCTTCAAGTCCTTCATCAGGCTCTGGTAGCCGGGGTTGTAGGAAATCACCAGCTGAAAATCCGGGTGCGCCTGGATCAACTCGCCTTTTTTGTCGAGCGGCAGGGTTCGGCGATAGTCGGTCAGCGGGTGGATAACCACGGTGGTGTCCTGGCGCGCTTCGACGATTTCGTCCAGATAGCAGATCGCGCCGTGGCGCGCGGCCAGTGTCAGCGGGCCATCCAGCCAGCGCGTGCCGTTGGCATCAAGCAGGTAGCGCCCCACCAGGTCGGACGCGGTCATGTCCTCGTTGCAGGCGACGGTGATCAGCGGTTTCTTCAGTTTCCAGGCCATGTGCTCGACGAAGCGCGACTTGCCGCATCCGGTCGGGCCTTTCAGCATCACCGGCAGGCGGGCGGCGTAGGCCGCTTCGTATAGCGCCACTTCGTTGGCGTGTGGCTGGTAGAACGGCTCTTCGGTGATCTGGTATTGCTTGATGTCGAATGGAGTGCTCATCATGTTCCTCGCTTGTCGCATTACCTGACTAAATAACTCAGGCAGACCCGGTTAAAAAAAGCCCCTGAAGATTTCCTGCAGGGGCTTTCTTATTACTGCCAAACGTTCGTCTTACTTGTGAACGCCCAGCTTTTGACGCCAGCCGGGGAAAATCTTGTCGGCATCTTTCGGGAACGACTCGAACGCACGGGCGAATTCCTTGTGTGTCTTGGCCCATTCGATCGGATCGGCACCAGCCTTCCAGCACTCGTAAGACTGACGCAGGGAGATCGCACCTGCTGCCGGGCTGTCAATGTGACCGTAAGCTCCGCCGCCTGCGGTGTTGATCACGTTGCCGTGGCCGAGGTTCTCAAAGAAACCTGGCAGACGCAGCGCATTCATGCCGCCGGAGATAATTGGGGTGGTCGCCTTCACGCCGTACCACTTCTGGAAGTAGACCGGGCCTTGGCACTCGTCGCGCTCAATCATGTAAGCGATGATCTTGTCGTCGCCTTCACCTTCCATCTTGCCGTAGCCCATGGTGCCGACGTGGATGCCGGAGGCACCTTGCAGACGCGACATCTTCGCCAGCACAAAGGCGGTGTAGCCGCGCTTGGCAGAAGGAGAGGTCACCATGCCGTGACCAGCGCGGTGGTAGTGCAGGAACTGGTTGGCATACTGACGGCGGGCGGTGGTCACCATGCCGGGGCCGCCCACGAAGCCGTCCACCAGGAAGGCAAGCTTGTTCGCGTCCGTGCCGAAGGTTTCCAGCGCGAAGTCAGCGCGGGCACACATTTCGTAATGGTCGTCGGCGGTGATGTTCATGGAGAACAGCTTGGCTTGGCCGGTTTCGTCCATCGCGCGCTTCATCGCGTCATATACCAGCGGCAGCACTTTCTTGATCGGGGCGAACACTTGGTTGCCTTGCGGCTCATCGTTCTTGATGAAGTCGCCACCCAGCCAGAACTGGTAGGCTGCCTTGGCGAAAGGCTCAGGACGCAGACCCAACTTAGGCTTGATGATGGTGCCGGAAATGTAACCGCCGTCCTTAACTGGACGACCGAGGATACGCCACAGGTCTTCGATGTTGGTGGCCGGGCAGTCGAACTGGCGAATGGCTTCTTCTGGCACGTAGAAGTCAATCATCTTGGCGTGCTCGATGTCGCCCATGCCTTGGTTGTTACCAATCGCCAGCGTCAGGAAGGACACCAGCATCATGCGGCCGTCAATCACGTTGCGGTCGAACAGTTCCAGCGGATATGCGATGCGCATGTCTTCGGTGGCTTCGTCGATGTGATAAACCAGCGCGTCAACGCCCTTGGTGAATTCGTCGGTGGTGGAAACTTCCACGTTGGTGCCCGTGGAAGATTCAGCCGCAAAGTGTGCAGCTGCCTCCAGATAACCCAGACCGCCCTTGGGCTTCATCTTGTAGGCGACCAGGATGTGCTTGCCGCCCTTGATCAGGTCGTCTTCCTTGAGGCTCAGGTCTGCGTAACGTGCTGATTGATCCATGTCAGTAGTCTCTCGTCGTTGGTTGAATTTGTTGCTACGGTGCGCACTGTACCCCCCGCCAATCATAAATAACAGTCAAATATTATTATTGAATCCATAAGCAATGCTTATGGTATAGAATCCGGTCATCATGTTGCCCATCACCCTGCGCCAGCTTCAGGTCTTTGAAAGCGTCGCCCGCCACTTGAGCCATACGCTTGCGGCGGGAGAGCTGTATTTGTCGCAGCCCGCTGTTTCCATGCAAATCAAGCAGACCGAGGAGGCAATCGGGCTTCCTTTGTTCGAGCAGGTAGGCAAGAGGCTTTATCTCACCGAGGCCGGGCGCGAACTGCTGCACTACAGCCGGGGCATCCTGCAACAACTGGAAGAAATGGAAGGCGTGTTCGGCGAGATGAAGGGGCTGGCGAGGGGGCGCCTGAACATTGCGGTGGTCAGTTCGGCCAACTATTTCATGCCGCAGTTGCTGGCCAAGTTCTTTCAGCAGCATCCCGGCATCCAGGTGAGCGTGCATGTAGCCAACCGCGATGCGGTGATCAAGCAGCTAGACGAAAACCGCGCCGACCTCGCCATCATGGGGCGCCCTACGGAGGGCGCCGAGATGCTGGCGGAATCCTTCCTGCAAAATCCGCTGGTGGTCATTGCATCACCTGAGCACCCGCTGGCGCGCAAGAAACACATCAAGCCCGCCCAACTGGCGCAGGAGACTTTTTTGTTGCGCGAACCAGGCTCAGGCACGCGCGGCGTGGCGGAGCGCTTCTTTGCCAATTACCGCCTCCGCCTGGCTTCCAGCATGGAGATGGATACCAACGAAGCCATCAAACAGTCGGTGCAGGCAGGCATGGGGCTGGGCATCATCTCTCGCCAAAGCATCGAACTGGAACTGGAGACCGGCAGGCTCGCCATCCTGGATGCGGAGCATTTTCCCATCGTGCGCCATTGGTACATCGTGCACCGCAAGAACAAGCGTCTTTCAGGCGCGGCGCAGGCATTCAAGCAATTTTTGCTGGATGAAGCGGAAAAACTCACGGCCCCCAGCGTCGTGGCAACGAAACAGCATCGAAAATGATGCGGCACACCTCTTGGGCAGCAAATTTCCCGATCTTGGACGCTGCGAAGATTTCCCTTGCTATTCTGTCGGATATAGCGCATAGTGCGCGGCAGCGATTCTCAAGTTCTGTCATTGCTGTCTGGTTCTGTACCCGCGCTACGCGGTATCCTTTCCTTCATCACGTTGTCGTCTTGACCTTCGCCCCTACGGGGCCGGATCTTTTTGTATTGCAAGGCCCCTTTATTTGTTTTTAAGGAGTTTCAAGATATGTCAACAGGTACTGTAAAGTGGTTTAACGATTCCAAGGGCTTCGGCTTCATTACCCCGGAAAACGGCGGCAATGATCTGTTCGCCCATTTTTCCGCAATCCAGGGCTCGGGATTCAAAACCCTGACCGAAGGACAACGCGTTAGCTTCGACGTCACCACCGGCCCCAAAGGGCAGCAGGCGTCCAACATCCGCGCTGCGGAATAAGCGGTTCTGGTCTACCAGAGTCTCGGCCCGGACCTCGGTTCAGACCGGCTCTACCGGAAAAGCCCGGCCTGTGCCGGGCTTTTCCTTTTCAACTTTTGGAGGCATGAACATGGCCAAAGAAGAACTGCTTGAAATGAATGGCGTGGTGGATGAAGTCCTGCCTGACTCACGCTTCCGCGTGACGCTGGAAAATGGCCACGTCCTCACAGCTTATAGCGCAGGCAAGATGCGCAAGAATCATATCCGCATCATCGCGGGCGACAAGGTTTCCCTTGAGCTTTCCCCCTACGACATGAGCAAGGGGCGCATCACCTTCCGCCACATCGAGACCCGCGGATCCGCTCCTCCCCCGCAGCGTCGCAGATATTAAGTCCCGCCATGCCCGGCCAAACGTTTCTTGTTTGCGCCGAGCGCCGCCCGGTCAGGTACGGTTCATTTCAACCTGTCTGAACCGCTTCGCCCAATAACGCGCGGCAGCCAGGGCAAGGCCAATGGATATGCATGGCAGCCAGACCCATCTCAGTTCAGAGTACATGACCTGCAGCCCTCGCGCGCTGAATACCTTCTCCATCGTCAGCGGCGACACCTCGATGAATCGCCACGGCAGAAAGTAGCGCTCGTGCGAGAATGGCCAGAAGAACGCTATCCCCAGGCCGCCATTCGTGAACATATCCAGAATGCCGTGAGACCAACCCGCCATGAATACGAACAGCGCCGCTCTTCGTGGAGGCGATTTGAGCCACGGCGCGAGATAGTATGCCGCAAGCCCCGAGATGAGCGCAAAAAGCATGGAGTGGGTGATGCCCCGATGCCCCATGTCATGATCATATGCGATTCCCAATTTAAGGCCGATCACATCCATATCCGGAACCATGGATGCGGCAACGCCAGCCAGCAGCAGCCTCCTCGGGACAAGGTTGCTGCCCAATCCAAGACCTATCGCTAATGGAACGGCTGCATGTGAAATGACGGTTGGCATATTTATGCTTAGGCGTTCTGTAATTCTACCAATGCTTGGCAACGGGATTGTCGCACGCAACCTGAAATAACTTGCGGTCTTCGAGCCGGATCGCGCTCATCGGGCCGCCCCACAGGCAACCGGTGTCCAGCGCGATGATGTTCGATTCGATTTTCAGCCCAAGCGCCGACCAGTGGCCGAAGATTACCGTATCCTTGCGGCTCTTGCGCTTGGGCACCTCATACCAGGGCAGGTAACCCTCCGGAACATGCTCGAGCTCGCCCTTGAACCTGAATTCCATTTCACCTTGCGGGGTGCAGATGCGCATGCGGGTAAAAGCGTTCACGATCACGCGCAAGCGCTTGTAGCCGGTGAGCTCGTCGTCCCAGCCGTGCGGGGCGTTGCCGTACATGCGCTCAAGGAAAGTTGCGTAGTCGGGGCTGCGCAAGGCGCTTTCCACTTCGCGCGCCAGGCTGGCCGCCTGCTCAACACTCCATTGTGGCAGCAGCCCGGCATGCACCAGCACATAGCCGTTCTCGGCATGCAGCAGGCGCTGGCTGCGCAGCCAGGCCAGCAATTCCTCGCGGTCATGGGCATTCAGCACCTCATCCAGCGTGTCGGTGTGGTGCAGTTCGGCAGCACCTTCGGCCACGGCGAGCAGGTGCAGGTCATGATTGCCCAGCACGGTAATGGCGCTGTCGCCCAATGACTTGATGAAACGCAGCACTTGCAGCGAATCCGGCCCGCGGTTCACCAGGTCACCCACCAGCCACAGCTTGTCCTGTGCGGGGTCAAAGCGCATCTGCTCCAGCAATTGCCGGAGTTCGACGCCGCACCCCTGAATGTCGCCTACGGCATATGTCGCCATGCGCTGTTTTCCGCCTCAACCCTGTACAATATGCACTTCTCAGGCTGAACAGTAACAGAATTCCATTGCTTCTTATAGTTTGAAATGCGCACAGAATTTACCCGCTTCCTGCTGGTTGGCCTCACCAACACCCTGTTCAGCTACCTGCTGTACCTGCTGCTGCTGCTGGCCATGCCGCCTGTTGCTGCGTATACCCTGTCCTATTGCGCAGGCATCGTGCTTTCGTATTTCCTGAACGTGCATTTCGTGTTCAAAAAACGCCCCAGCCTAGCGAGCTTCCTGAAATTCCCTTTTGTCTACGTTATCCAGTATGGCTTGGGTGTACTCGTGCTCTGGCTCCTGATCCGGGCTGGCATGGACCCGAAACTGGCGATGGCGGGCGTGATTGTCGTCACGATACCCGTTACTTTTCTGGCCAGCCGCTTCGTCCTGAAGAAATAGCTTCATTATCGGACCGGCGCGGCGGCTCGCCGCTTTGCCAGGATTTCGTTAAATTGATCCAGAAAGTGCTGCGCCATTGATCGGTATTGGTGTTGTTCGATCACCAAGCGTTGCCCTGCGTGGCGAATCAAATCCTGCTTTTCAGGGACATCTAAAAGTTCCGCCAAACGTTGCTTAAGCTCCCCGGTATTCCGGTACACAACCAGATGCGTGTCCGGCATAAAATGCTTCTCCAGTTCAGGCACTGTATCTGTCAGCAGCAGACTTCCGGCAGCCAGCACTTCGAAGAAACGCATGTTGAGGCCATGACTGCCAGGCGTTCTAGAGGCATTCAGCACTATTCTGGACGAATTGAACAGGCGATTAAGGTCGGCTCCGACGATCTCTTTTCCTTTGTATATTTGTTTCAGCAAATTTTTAGGAATGGAGCTTTTCTTCTCCCAGTACCCGCCATATAGCGCAATGTTGGTCGTCACCTCCAAGGCCGCCCTGACCGTTTCGTCACGCCAGGGGCTCCAGTTGCCCACAAATGTCAGGTCGAAACTCCTAGCCGCCCCAGCTGCAGAATAAAATTTCTCCAGATCGACCGCATGGCTCAGGTAGCGGCAGTCATATCCGGCCTGCACCAATAAATCCACGTCCTTCTGGCTGAACGAGTTGTATATGTCGTACGGCTTCGCATTTTCAACCAGGTAGGGCAAGTCATCGCGCGGCTCGAGATGCCAGCCGATTTTGGGAAGGGACAGCCTTGAAATATGCGACT
>JBGPSQ010000041.1:0-17339 GCA_041490205.1 Gallionellaceae bacterium | reverse complement strand
TGCTGCTGGACGAACCCACCAACCACCTCGATGCCGAATCGGTGGAATGGCTGGAACAATTCCTGGTGCGCTTCCCCGGCACCGTGGTGGCCGTCACCCACGACCGCTACTTCCTCGATAACGCCGCCGAATGGATACTCGAACTGGATCGCGGCCACGGCATCCCCTGGAAGGGCAACTATTCCTCCTGGCTGGAGCAGAAGGAAGCGCGCCTCGAACAGGAAAACAAGCAGATCGACGCGCACATGAAATCCATGAAGCAGGAACTGGAATGGGTGCGCCAAAATCCCAAGGCGCGCCAGGCCAAATCCAAGGCGCGTTTAAACCGCTTTGAAGAACTCTCCAACACCGAATACCAAAAGCGCAACGAAACCCAGGAAATATTCATCCCCGTCGGCGAACGCCTCGGCAACGAAGTCATCGAATTCACCGACGTGAGCAAAGCCTATGGCGACCGCCTGCTGATTGATAACTTCAGCTTCAAAGTGCCGCCCGGCGCGATTGTTGGAATTATTGGTCCTAACGGCGCAGGTAAATCAACCCTGTTCCGCATGTTAGCGGGCAAAGAACAGCCGGATAGCGGCACCGTAAAAATCGGCCCCACCGTCAAACTTGCCTATGTAGACCAATCGCGCGATGCATTGAGTGCAACCAAAACCGTATTCGACGAAATCGCCGAAGGAAGAGATATCCTCACTGTCGGCAAATACGAAACCCCCGCGCGCGCCTACATCGGACGCTTCAACTTCAAAGGCGCAGACCAGGCCAAGATCGTGGGCCAGCTCTCCGGCGGAGAGCGCGGGCGTTTGCACCTGGCCAAGACCCTCATCTCCGGCGGAAATGTATTATTGCTGGACGAACCCTCAAACGACCTCGACGTGGAAACCCTGCGCGCCCTCGAAGACGCCCTGCTCGAATTCGCCGGATGCGTCATGGTCATCTCCCACGACCGCTGGTTCCTCGACCGCATCGCCACCCATATTTTGGCGGCGGAAGGCGATTCCAAATGGACATTCTTCGACGGCAACTACCAGGAATACGAAGCGGACAAGAAGAAGCGCCTGGGCGAAGAGGGGGCGAAGCCTAAGAGGATTCGGTATAAGCCAATTAGCAGGTAGGACATGCCTGCCCCAAATTACTGATTTCACCCATTCGTGATTACTCATGCTTAGAGCTAACAGCCGTCTGCGCAACAGGCTTAGCCCAGGAAAGATTAATTTTCTCGAGTACGCGTTAAGTGCTATTAATCGGTTGTTACCTCATGTTCAGGTAACGGCATGGAAAGAGGGTGGGTGGAGGAAGTCTCAATCAGGCTGGACTTCCAACGAAAGAACGGAAGTACGTATGACGGTTGCCATTGGGATGGAATCCGAAAATGATGCAAGGTCGCTTACAACTACCGTGCGCCGCCGCCGTTCTGCTAATGTCGGCGGCAGAGCCAAGGAAGTCATTGATTTACGTGAGCATGCAATTTGCCGATTGGTCGTGCAGCGTATAACCGAAGTGTTTGAACATTCGGCACGCGATGTAGATGATGCGTCAATTTTGGCAATCAGCGAGGCTTTTGATGAGTATGTTGTCGCTTCCCTTATCCAAGAGCACCATGGCCTTACTGCCCCTGTCTCATCTGTTATAAGTGCGCTGCATAAGCTGTCTGAGCAGAGCTACGAAAACAAGGCGCTTACATTCGGCTGTATCCTCGACCCGAATAGCCCGGGTCGAGCATCGGGCACGATCTTTCCTTCAGAATTTTTCCGGTCCAAAAAATATAAGGCCTTGTCAGATGGATTTAGGACGGCGTACATAGTCTCATCTGACGGAAGAATTTTAGATTTTGTCGATCTCGACAGGTATGAAAAGAAATCTCTGACGGGAAAGCATTACTTTCCAGATTGGGCAGAGGCAATCGCTCGATCAAGTCGAAATTGTCGCTGTGGCATCGCGCTGAGTCGACAAGGCGACATCCTTGTGTTTGACGAGGGGACTCTGCGGTTTACCTACCGGTACGGAAAGTGGCAATACTGGAACCATAGTCATCTGGTAAACCTTCTCAAGGATCGGGCCCGTGCGCAACACGTAGCTGCGTCTCTGGTTGGTCGCGTGGTGGGTGCAATATACCGGGCAGCATTGGATGTATCTTTTCGTCGAAGTGGCGGACTTTTTGTGATTTTGCGCAACCGCAAGAACCTACGAAAGATTGTGAAGGACGGTGATGCCATAGGAGACAACACTCGAAGCGTTACCGATGGGGAGTTTGATGAAATCCTTCAAAACCACACCATTCAATCACTTCCGCGCCCAGTTGCAGTGGAACTGGCTTCGTTGGATGGCGCAGTAGTGCTGGATAACTCTGGGCGCATTCTTGCCTACGGTGCTGTACTGCAGCCGAAGAAGGCGGGAAAGTTGCGAGGGACAGAAGGAAGCAGAACCAAAGCTGCAATCGGTGCTTCGAATTATGGGCTGGCGGTGAAAGTTAGCTCCGACGGCGACATCAGTGTTTATTACGATGGGAGCGAGTTTATTCGTGTCTAATGCCAAGCCCGGTAACAATGAAATCGATAAAATAGATGGGGTCAGACTCGATTGATGCTCCAAGCAATGCTCCGAGCAATCCTCAAGCAATGCTTGAGCAATGCTTGAGCAATGCCCTACACCCACACCTACACCATTACCATGAATAACAGTGGGGACGCACGCGCGAGGGCAGGCGTCCCGATGATGTAAAATCCGCCGTGCGGACGTGGGGCCGTGAACGAAAGTGCCCTTGGTTAGACCGCAGCAAGCGAAAATTCCCGCTGCCGGGTGGGGTGGGCACCACGTGCCCGCGCGGATGATGTGTAACTCAGGGAAAGGGTTTGCAGGATGATGGGCAGCAGGCTGGTTCGGTTATTTGGAGATATGCGCCGCTCCTCGGTGGCTGCTTGCCTGGGGTTGGCGCTGGTATGTGCCGGGTGTACGGATCGCGTTACGGCGGAGTGCGAAAAATCCGTGGGCGACGCCAAGATTGCCGCTTGCACGCGCATGATAGAAACCGGCGATTGGAAAGGCGCAGATTTGGCGTGGACCTATATCGAGCGCGGTAAGGCAAAATATTTCAAAGGCGACTTCGACGGCGCCATCGTCGACCACAGCCAGGCCATTGAGGCTGACCAGAAAAACGTCTCTGCCTACACCAATCGCGGGCACGCGAAGCAGAGAAAAGGCGATTTGGAAGGCGCCATCGCGGATTCGTCGCGAGCGATCGAGATTGATCCGGCATACGCTCCTTCGTATATTCTACGCGGCCTTGTGAAGAAGGATAATGACGACTTCGACGGTGCGCTCGCCGACTTCGACCGCTTCATTATGCTTGACCCTCAGCTCGCGTAGGGCGGAACGCTTGCGGTTCCGCCGGATGTTTCTAAATTGGCGGAACACCCCTACGGGGCTTCCGCCCTACGCCTGCTAATTCTTGCCGCATGAACGGGTGAGGTGTGTAATCTGCCATGTTTTTGACGATGAAAATCGGGTTGGCGAGGGGCGATGTTGTTTTGATTTGTGTGGTTGGATTTCCTATGGTTCACACACAATACATCTGTAAAGGGGGAGAATTTTATGAGTAGTTTTTTCGTTGCAGCGTTAAAACGTTTTGCATTCTTGTTTTTTATCTCTTTTATTTTTTCAGCTTGTAGTTCTCCCATGGCGAGAAATGAGAGCGCCGCCTCCCCGAAAGAAACTTCGGGTGTCTGCTGGTGCGATAACGGGAGTTGGTGTCAAAGCTCTTGTTCAAGTGGATGTACTGATAGAAGCAGTCACCAGCATATTCAACCCGGGCAGCGGTGCTTATGACGTCTGACCCGAGCCACCGGGCGGGCCACCGGGCCGCATATTTGTTACAACTTGCTCGCGGAGGCGCAGCACGATAGGCTGGGGCGAGGAACGAACCCCGGCCTGCGTGCCAACTGACCTACATTGCTTCCGCCAGTTCGGCCAGCCGGGCATCATCCAGGTAGCACCATTCGCCCGGCGCCAGCCCCAGGGCGTCGAGACTTAATCCGCCGATCTGCGAGCGGCGCAATGCGGTGCAGTGGTTTCCCGCTGCGGCGAGCATGCGTTTTACCTGGTGGTATTTGCCCTGTTCCAGTACGATTTCGAGTTGGTGCGTGTCCAGCATGCGGCAGACGACTGCCGCCAGGGGGGCGGGTTCGTCGTGCAGTTTCACGCCGCCCAGCATTTTTGTCACCAGTTCCGGGGTGACCGGGTCGTGGGTGGTGGCGATGTAGATTTTGGGGATATGGCGCTTGGGGGATGATTGCGCGTGGATGAATGCGCCGTCGTCCGACATCAGCAGCAGGCCGGTGGTGTCGTGGTCGAGGCGGCCCACCGGCTGCACGTCGCGCCGGGTGCATTGTTCCGGCAGCAGGCTGAGCACGCCGGGGTGATGGCTGGGCTTGCGCGAGCATTCGTAATCGGCGGGCTTGTTCAGGGCGATGTAGAGGTGTTCGCGGTATTGGTGGGTTTCGCCGTAAACGCTGAATTCCAGGTTGCCGGTTTCGATTCGGGCATTGGCGTCGGTGAGGGGCTCGCCGCCTATGCTCACTTCGCCTTCGGCGATCAGTTCCTGGCACCATTTGCGGGTGCCGAAGCCTTGCGATTGTAAAATGCGGTCCAGTGTTTGCTTGCTCATGTTGAAAATTCTATACGGCTAAATGCGCTGGCTGGGTCTTGGGTTTTTTGTGCCGGATTTGCGGGCCGATGTGGCGAGCCAATAAGGGCGGTATTGTAATTGATTTGTTGCAAGAGGCGGGCCGGGTAGGGAGAGCATTCCGTGAGATGTAATTGTAACGGAGTCGAGTTGTTTTCTGTCATGTTTGGCTTTATAGTTTTTATCTTGTTATGAACCTTTCTCGGAGATCGAGCATGTTAAAGAAGATGTTACCGCTTGTTGTTTTGATGCTGCTTGCCATCGCACCTTTTAATTGCGCCGGTGCGGCAGAGCAGGCGGCCGGTTGCAGGCTCAAGGGCGGGTCGGTGGTGCAGCTTGCTGCCGAGGCATGCGCTTTGGAAGGGGGAACGCCCAATACTGCAACAGCGCCTGTTGCTGCATCTGCGGTGCGGGCGGTGGCGCCTGCCGATGCAAATGCCAGTCTTGTACAGCCGGCAGGCGAACCCAGGCTGGCAGCAGCGCAGCGGGCGATTGCTGATCTGCTGAACAAGACGGTTGTGATGAAGGGCTCGAAAAAAACCAACCTGGAGAGTATAGAACGGGTGACCAGGTTTGATGGATGCGGGTTAAGGGTGGATGAAACCATGCAGGTCGATCACGGCAATGCTATTTCCATGCGGTTGAATTTCCAGATCAGTTCGAAGGTGGATTTCCGGAATGTCAGCCGGGATGCATTCGGTGTATTGGGAAGGATTTCTTCCAAGGGGGGCGTGCTGAAAGGGTTCGCAGTCTACTTCGAGGAGCGCAAACGCAAGGATGGCAACAACATCGCTATCTCAGTGCTTGAGGAGGGAGATGAAGGTTTCAGGAAATATGCCGTGCCCGATCTGATCGCATTCTGGGATGCGCCGCGCGATGACTTTTGGATGGTGGACGTGTATGGCTATCCGAAAGATAACGGCTTTGGCAGTATTGCGACAGACCGGATCAGGATATTGTTCATCATGAACACTGAAGATGACGCTGCCGCGCTAAAAAAGGCATTGGATGATGTCCAAGCCCTGTGCAAGTCGTAGCCGGGTAGACACCGTCTTGCCGTCAAGACGGTGTCTACGCCCAAGCTAAAGGGGTCATTATCGCAATCGTTCCGATGCACGGAGGGTGATATGGCGAATTCAAAAAGCATCGCGGGTTTGATCGGCCCTTCTCTCGTCGCGATCACCATTTCCGAGTCGTTGAATATCCATATCTGGGCGGGCAATACGGCGGCGGGTATTCATCTCAATGGCGCGCTGCTGTTCATTGGCGGTCTTGCGATTGTAAGGGCGCATAATCTCTGGGTGCGCGGCTGGCCGGTGCTGGTTACGCTCACGGGCTGGGGGGTCATTCTTCTGGGTTTGTTCAGGATGTTTTTTCCTGAGCTGCAACTGGAAGCCGCCAGAAACGCTCCCATCTCGATCCCGGAGATTATGGTTGCGTTTGCAGTGGGCATTGTTTTGACCTACAAGGCCTATCGGCGCGATTAGGCTGTCTTCCTCTCTTTTCTCCAACCGAGCGCCAGGAACACGGCGGCGATGCCGGTGTAGCCCACCACGAAGGGCCAGGTGTGCGAGGGGCCGTAGGCATTGACTATCGCGCCGTCCACCAGATCATAGCCGTGCATCAGGCCGGTTGCGCTGACCGCGGCCGCAACTGCCGACCATGCCGCCGCCGCGCGGTATTTCCCTTCTATCAGGCAGACGGTCATCGCGGCGAGGATCATGGAGGTGAAGATGAAGCCGCGCTCGAGCGAGATCATGCCTGCTATCGGCAATTGCATGGAGAGGGCATGCATGCCCACTGCCTGCACGTTGGTTCCGGCGGCGCGCAGGGCATTTTCCAGCATCAGCAATCCCCATGCCGCCAGCGCCGGGAAAAAGCCGATCACCACTGCCGGTGCATGATCGCGCGGGGTGGCCTGGAATGCCTGCGAGGCGATGGTGACGCCTATCCACAGCAGGATGGCGGCGCCCGCTTCGACGGGTATCAAGGCGGAGACGAATCCAACCAGCCCGAGCAGGCACAGCAGGGTGATGGCAATTCCATTCGCAACGGAATAGCCCGCGCCCGCGCCCATTTTCTTCCAGCCTGGATGCCCGATGTAGATGGTGGTGGGGAATACGCTGCCGAAACAGGCCGCCAGCATGGTGCCCAGGCCGTTCACGGCCAGCGAGCTGCGCACCGGGTATTCGTCTCCGGCGGCCTCGGCGCTTTCGAGGTTTTGCATGGAGCCCAGCAGGTTGAACAGGCCCATGGGCACGATCACCGGCAGGAAGGTGATCATGTAGGCGGAGAAGGTGGCGCCCATCAGGTCGGTGATGAAGAGGTGGGGCATCTGCAACTGGATGTGCATCGCGTTGGTGAGCGCGGTGCTGTCCATCCTGCCCATGGCCCAGGCGAGCGCGCTGCCGCTGACCACGGCCACCAGCCCGGCCGGGATGCTGGCAGGCAGCACGAGGCGGCCGATGTACTGGATCAGGATGAAGGCCAGCGGGATGAAGCCGACTATGGGGTCTGCAAAAAGGCGGAAGCAGAAATCCATGGAGATGAAGGTGATGGCAATGCCCGCGAGGGTGGTGAGCAATGCCGCGCGCGGGGTGATCTTTTTCACCCATCCGGCGACGAAGGCGCCGCCCAGCTCGATCAGGCCGGAACCCAGGCAGGCGGCCAGGCCCACCTTCCACGCCATCTCCACATCGTGCGTCTGGTCCAGCACGGGTTTCATGACGAACAGGATGTAGGCGAACAGGGAGACGGTGTTGACGCCGTAGGGGAGGGCGGTGACCTGCGCCCGGCCGGTGCGGCGGGACAGGGCGCGCGCCTGGAAGGCGTAGAACAGGTTGCCCGCCAGCAGGCTCATCGCCACGCCCGGCAGGATGCGCCCGTAAACCATTTCCCCCGGCATGTGCAGGATGGCCCCGCACAATATGACGATCAGGATGAGCTGGATCAGGTTGTCGACGAACAGGCCAAAGAAACCATCCAGGTCGCCCATGTGCCACCAGCGGAACTGCTCCTGTGTTTTTGTCATTTTCTCCCCCTAAATGAATACGGTCCCGCCTGGCGGGCAGCCGCGCATTCTATCAAGGAGTGGGGCAAAGGGGCAGGGCCGCAGCGGGTCTTCGTCCCGCTGCGTTAAACCGGCCTGCAAAGTTGGAAAGCGCGGATGCACCGTCGGCGCATCCGGCTGGTTGGCTAGCTCTTCTTTCTCGTCACAACCAGGACGGCCGCAACGGCTGCGGCGATGGCGGCAATCAGCAATATCCACCAGTTTGCTTCCAGGAAGCTTGGTTCTGCGGGTTTTGCCGGGGCGGCCACTGCTGGAATCGGGACTGGTGCCGGTTTTGCCACGGGAGCCGGGGCAGGTGCGGGTGCCGGTGCGGGCGCTGGTTCCGGCGCGGGTGCGGGCTCTTCTACCTGCACCGGTGCGGCTTTGGCTTTTTTCTTATGCTTTTTGGCTACCTTTTTCGGCGCAGGCGTCGGGGCCGCTTCTGGCTGAGCAGGCGCGGGTTGCTCGGCAGCTGGCGGTGCGGGTTCGGCAGCGGGCGCCGGGGCAGGCTGTTCGACAGCGGCTGCGGGTGGGGCAGGTTTCTCTTCTTTCGGCTTGGTAGCACAGGCGGATAAAGCCAGGGCGGAAAGAAGCAGGACGACGGGCATGGAAGCTTTTTGCATTTTTGTCATGGAGTACCCCGTGAGGTGGTTGATGGAAGTGGAATGCGAATGATCAAATAGCCTTCAACGCTGCCAGCGCCGCGTCGTAATTCGGTTCGTTCTCTATCGCGCTAACCAGTTCAGTATAGCGCACCACATTTTTTCCATCCAGCACCACCACGGCGCGCGCGCAGAGTCCGGCCAGCGCGCCATCGGCGATCTTGACGCCGTAATTGCGCATGAAATCGCGTCCGCGCATGACGGAGAGGTTGACCACGTTGTCCAGCCCCTCGCTGGCGCAAAAGCGCGCCATCGCAAAAGGCATGTCGGCGGAGATGTTGATGACGACGGCGTTTTCCAGGCCGGAGGCTTCCTTGTTGAAGCGGCGGGCCGAGGCTTGGCAGGTGGGCGTATCCAGGCTGGGCACGATGTTCAGCACCTTGCGCTTGTCGCCGAAGCTTTTCAGGGTGATGTCCTGCAGGTCCTTGTTCACCAGCGAGAAGGGCTGGGCGGCCTGGCCTATTTGCGGGAAGTCGCCGTACAGTTTTACGGGGGCGCCTCCGAGGGTGGTGGTGGGAGTGGCTTTTTTGTCCATGATGTTTTCCTTAGGTTAAGCGCATAACACAATGCTGCGGATCATCAAGGTGACGGTATTGATTTCGCAAGGCGAATGATACTCCTCCCGCCATTTTTGCGCCGCGCCCCCGCTTTTTTGCGTTGCGCCACAGCGCCAAGCTCAGGATAAACATATTAATAGCTAAGGTATAGGCGCGAAACCGTGGCGGATTCGGTACAATTCGGTCAGCCGTTAAGCGTCCGGGCAGGTTTTGGATAACAAGGATAGTTTAGGATAAGAGGAATAGATGTCAGATTTGAACTTTGCAACACTGTTTCAACACGAGACTGATTTGATCGAGATCGACGCTGGCCAACCCCTTTTCAAGGAAGGCGATGATCTCAACGACACCATGTATGTGCTGATGGCTGGCGCGGCAGAGATTCAGGTCAATGGCAAGGTGGTGGAAATTGCCAAAGCCGGTACCATACTGGGAGAAATGGCCATGATAGACAAGGGCGCGCGTTCCGCCACGGTCGTGGCCAAGTCCAATTGCAAACTGATCGTCATAGGCCGCAGGCGTTTCGATTTCCTGGTCCAGCAGACCCCCAATTTCGCGCTGAGCGTGATGCGCGTGATCGCAAACCGCCTGCGCAGGTCGGATAGCGCATTGTAATTGGGAGATTGGCGCTTCGACAGCATGGCAACCCGGATGAAATATAATGGCGTCACGACGATGAAGCCAGGGAGAGGAGCTGGACATGACATATAAATACTCGTTCAAGTGGGCTTATATTGAACTGGTTGTCGCATTGGCCATGACGGTGGCAGTGTATATGGGCCTTAAGCCGGAGTGGTGGGGGTGGTTGTTGTTTTCGCCGCTTTTTCTGTACCTGGTTTTCGAGGGCGTCCGCAAAGTCACTTACTCATTGACTGTCGATGGTGACCTCATAACGATAGGCGGGCTTAAACCCGCTCAATATTCTGCTTCCAAAATCACGGCGATAAATATCTGGGATGCCAAGGGCGGGCGTATTGCCGTTGTTACTTTTGATGACGGAAACCGTTTCAACTTCCCCAGCCGTCTGGAAGGATTCAATGATTTGGTCAACTTTTTCAAGTCCAAAGCCAACCTGCCGTAGCCAATCCCGGCCAACATGATCCCTGGAATAAAGGTAATCAACTAGTGAAGCTGCCATCCCTCTCCTGGAAGAAAATAATCTCGCCCTTCAAATCGCGCGCGTTTCGCGTGTCCGCGCTGCTGGTGCTGCTGGCGTTGGCCGGCTATGTGTTCTATCTCGATGTCACCATTCGCGAGGCCTTCGATGGCCGCAAGTTCTCCCTGCCCGCGCGCGCGTATGGACGCGCGCTGGAGGTATATCCGGGGCTGAAGCTGCCGCGCGAGCGGTTCGTAGATGAGCTGAGGTCACTGGGATACCACGATAACCCGCAGCCGCAGGAGGCGGCGACCTACCACCTGACCCAGAATGGCGTCGAATTCACCACGCGGGAGTTTGTATTCAGCGATGGGCCGCAGGCTTTGCAGCATGTGCGCGTCGAGTTTGCGGACGGCAAGGTGTCGCTGTTGCAAGTGCGCGGCACACCCGATGCAGATATGGCCTTGCTGCGCCTGGAGCCGCCGCTGATAGGAGGCATTTATCCAGGCCATAACGAGGATAGGGAACTGGTGCGGCTCAACCAGGTGCCCAAGACGCTGGTGAATGCCCTGATCGCGACGGAAGACCGGCAGTTTTATACGCACTGGGGGGTTGATCCGCGCGGCATCGCGCGCGCGCTGTTCAAGACCGCCACCGGCCAGCGCATCGAGGGCGGCAGCACGCTCACCCAGCAGTTGGTGAAGAATTTCTTCCTTACCTCGGAACGCACGCTGACGCGCAAGGCGAACGAGGTGCTGATGTCGTTCCTGCTCGAAATGCACTACAGCAAGGACGAGATTCTCGAGACCTATCTCAACGAGGTCTATCTCGGCCAGGATTCCAGCCGCGCCATCCATGGCATCGGCCTGGCCAGTTATTATTATTTCGATCGCCCGCTCGAACGGCTGGAGCCGCAGGAGATCGCCATGCTGGTGGGACTGGTGAAGGGGCCGACGGTATATGATCCGCGCAAGCATCCGGCCGAGGCAATCAAGCGCCGCAATGTGGTGCTGCAGGAAATGGCGGGGCAGAATGTCATCACCCAGGCACAGGCCGTGGCGGCGCGCGACAAGCCGCTGGGCGTGGTGGAGCGCGCGCCTGCGGGCACCTCGCCGTATCCGGCCTTCATGCAATATGTTTACCGCCAATTGCAGCGTGACTATCGCGAGGCGGACCTGCGCAGCGAAGGTCTGCGCATCTTTACCACCCTCGATCCCTTGGTGCAGCACCAAGCGGAGGATGCCCTGAAGTCGCGCCTGGCCGAAATCGAAAAGGCGCGCCGGTTCAAGGCCAATACCCTGGAGGGGGCGGTAGTGGTGAGCAGCACGCAGACCGGGGAGATACAGGCGATGGTGGGCGGGCGCGATGCGCGCTATGCCGGATTCAACCGCGCGCTCGATACCCAGCGCCCGATCGGTTCGCTGGCCAAGCCCATCGTCTACCTGACCGCGTTGGAAGACCCGCATCACTACACATTGATCACCCCACTGGACGACAGCCAACTGGTATATAAGCAGCGGGGCGCACCCGACTGGAAACCGCAGAATTACGAGCGCACGTTCCACGACAAAGTGCAGTTGCGCGTCGCACTGGCGCATTCCTATAACGTCGCCACCGCGCGTCTCGGCATAGACCTCGGGGTTGAGCGCATACTCGAAAAGCTGCCGCAATACGGCATCGAGCGCGAACCGCCGCCGTTTGCCTCGTCCCTGCTGGGTGCCTACGGGCTCGCGCCGGTCGAGGTGGCGCAGATGTACCAGACCTTTGCGGACGGCGGCTTCCGCACGCCCCTGCGCGCGATACGCGACGTTGTTGCGGCGGATGGCAAGCCTCTGCAGCGTTATCCGCTGGATGTAAAGCCTGTGGCAGAGGCAGGGCCGGTGTATCTGCTGACTGCGGCGATGCAGGGCGTGGTGCGCGAGGGCACGGCGCAGGCCATGACCAACTGGCTGCCGGCCGAGATGAACGTGGCAGGCAAGACCGGAACCACGGAGGACCTGCGCGACAGCTGGTTCGCCGGATTTACGGGTAACCGAGTGGCGGTGGTGTGGGTGGGCCGCGACGACAACAAGCCATCCGGCCTGACCGGCGCTTCGGGCGCCATGACCATCTGGGGCGAGATGATGAAGAATCTCCCGACCGAGCCGGTGCAGCCCGCGATGCCGGATGATGTTGAGATGGTGAATGTCGATCCGGCCAGCGGGCTGCGCTATGACGAAAGCTGCAAATCGGGCATGATGCTGCCCTTCATCAAGGGCTCTGCGCCAGCGGAGATTGCGCCCTGCGGCGCTGCACCTGCTGCGTCTGCCGTGGCGGTGGCCACTCCGGCTGTGCCGAAGCCGGAAGCTAAGCCAGTGCCCAAGCCTGAAGCAAAGAAGGATGCAGAGAAGAAGGGCTTGTTCCAGAGGATATTCAATTGAAAAACAGAGCAGGTTGGTTATTGGTTGCGGTTTCGCTGCTACTTGCCGGGTGCGCAAGCGTAACGAAGCCGCCTGTGCCGGTTTCCACCACCACTCCGCCCGAGGAGCAATCGCAACTGCGACCGGGAGAGGCGTTGGTTCTCGAACCGGTGCAAAGAGCCTCCATGTCGGAAAATCGCGCCGTGGTCTCTTTGCTCGACCAGGCACAGGCCGAAACCGATGCCGGAAGGCATGAGGCGGCAGGGGCGTCGCTGGAGCGTGCTTTGCGCATCGAGCCGCGCAATCCCTGGGTGTGGCAGGAACTCGCACAGGTGCGACTCGCGGAAGGCCAGTACGATAAAGCAATTTCCCTGGCCCGCAAGTCGAACAGTTTCGCGAGCGGGAAGCGCCGCGTGCAGGCCGAAAACTGGCAGGTGATCGGCAAGGCGCGCGAGGCGCAGGGCGATTCGACAGGCGCGGGCCAGGCGTTCAAGCAGGCGATAGACCTGGCAAAGCAGTCCAAGGACGAGCCCCATCACTAGATGGAACTGAAAAAGATCAATTCAGGTAAGCTGCGCGCTATCGGCTACGATGCGCGCGCCCGCCTGTTGCAGGTGCAGTTGGACGATGGCAGCACCCTGCAATATAGCGGGGTGGGGGAGGATGCCTGGCGCCGCCTCAGCACTTCCGGCTCGGCCTGGAGCTACTATCGCGACAACATCGAGGAAGAGTTCACGGCGAAACGGGTATCCGCCAGTGCGCCGGCGGGCAAGAACCCGCTCGATGATTTGTTTCGCAAGGATTGATCTGAAGTAACTCTGATTTGATCTGATAGATAGTGCCCATAGCGGACGCAGGGCAAGCTATGCCAAACTTGACTGATAGGCTATAAGATTAAGAAGTAAACAGCGTAACCCAGAACTTCTCTGGCAAGCGAATACGCGTCCCGAACCTCAAAATAGCGCGCATGTGCGGCACCCGAGACGATCACACCGCTACGTTCAAGTGCAAGGCAGGTACGCGCCACATGAAAATATTGAGTGGCGACGAGCGCAGAATGAAGTTTATTCGCATGAAGGTATTTTGCTGCATTTGCTGCGGTTGCTGCGGTAGTAACCCCCAGAGAGTCGCGCACTATCGCATTTGATGGGACGCCATTCGCGATCAGGTAAGCCGCCATTACAGCCGCTTCATCATGTCCTTCCCGCCCGACTCCGCCACTGACAAAGATTGCGGGAGCGCGCCGTTCCTTGAATAGCCGGAGCGCGATGTCGAGCCTGGACTTCAGGCGCTCACTGGGCAAACCATCTGGCTGCACGGTATTGCCTGGAACAACAATGATGTCTGCCGCTGCAACTTGGTCGTGCAGCCCAACATATGCAATCAGGGCTGCGGCAACGCAATACAGCACCGCAACGACACACGCGATGACACCTAGTTTCCGCAACCAAACAACCTTAACCATTCGCATCGGCAAATCCAGCCTTCCGCCGAGGGCCGAACGCTTGCGGCTCCTCCAGACATTTATGAATTGACGAAACACACCCGCGGGGTTTCAGTTCTAAGCCTGCTGATCCCCCTCATTTAACTCCTGCTAAACAGCCAGCAAATTCAATTCTCATCTTTGAAGTCATCATCGTCATCCGTATTGACGATCACGATCCCATCGCGCCCCTCGTAGGGTGTGCCGTCTTTACCGATAAAACGCAAAATTCCGATTTTGTCCCCGTTCCGGAATCCCGCAGTTCTTATCCAGAATGTGCAACGTAAACCAGGAACATCATCGTGATCGATGTCCTTGTCTTTGTTGCGGCACTTCCTGAGGCTTTGTTCACTGCCGGTTCGGCCAAACGTAATCGTGGACTGATTAACCTGTTTCGTGGCGTCAAACGTTTTAGTGGACAGAATCGCGACTTCAATGATCCCGCGACTGGCAGGATTCACTTTTTTGACCGCTTTCCTGGGACGAATGACGATTGGAGTGAAAAGACCTTGCACGTTGACGGCAACCTGTTTTGCTCCAGTCGCCGGATCCAGGATTCCGATTGAAGAAAGCGCTCTGGGCGCCATTATTTCATCGGTATAGAGAATGCGTCCGTCAGGCAGTAATGCCGGGTTTAGTCCAATCGTATCTCCGACGCGATGCAGACCTGAGCCATCCGGCTGAATCATCCAAATCTTCCAATGTTCCGAGGCCGTATCCCGGTTCGATGAAAACACAATACCGCTCTGGCCCCAGAATGGGTCCCAGTCTTGAAAGTTGCCTGTGGTCAGTGCTTGGACATTTGACCCGTCGCTATTGGCGACCATGAGCGTCGCACGCACATCAGCATGCGCATCCGCTGTCTCCGAGACCACTGTCTCCGAAAAAACAATCTTGTCTCCCGCAGGCGAAAAGCTTGGGTGATTTTCTTCTCCAGGCAGCGCCACAAGCACGGTCTGGCCGGAACCGTCGGCATTCATGATCCAAATGTCCTTTGTTTCCCCTTTTTCTGACACATAAACGATCTTTTTTCCATCGGGTGACCAGGTCGGTTGAACAGTGTTCGAATCATTCGCGGTCAGTTTTACTGGATACGAACCATCCGCGCGCATTACCCAAATATTGAATACTCCGGCATTGAAGGATGCATAAGCGATTTGCCGTCCGTCGGGAGACCATGCTGGCTCCGTCTCGTCAGGAGATGTTAACGTATTGGAAGTTCTGGAAATTCTGCGGAGATTGCTTCCGTCAACTCCGGCTGCCCATATTCGCGCTTCTCCATCAAAGTCGGCGGAGAACACCAGTTCCGAGCCCAATGGGGAAGCGGAGGCATGGTCGCTGATTACGCCTTTTTTGTCATCGGAAGCGCAGCCGTTTCCTATAAAAAACAAAACGACAACTCCGGCGCAAATTGAAAGTATGGATGTTTTCATTCGATTTCTCCCGATCTGTATTTGTGTTCAGTCGCCCACATATGCCTGAACAGCGGACTGAATGCCCATGGCGGCTCTTGTGACGGATCCCGATGTATGCAATATTTCTTCATCCGTGCCGGATAGCCGTGCAACCTCGACCAACACGGCAGTCATTTTGGTTACCTTCGGCTTCAGAACGGCAAGACTATCGTCCACCATCGATCCCCGATTAGTTGTCCCAAGATTTGACGATACTGCGAGAGACATTTGATCCGCCAAGCCCTTCGAAGCCGGTTTTTCCGAGTTGTATATCACAGACGTGCCGTTTCCAAACAGATTATTAACAATGCCAATAATGGTATTCGGCGCATTGATGTGAATGGAAACAAAGACTTTAGCTCTCGCATCGTTGGCAATCTGGCCTCGCTTTTCAAACGAAGGGCACGAGATGACATCTCTTTTAGTCAGGACGACTTTGTATTTCTTGGACAACAAGCGCTCTGCTTCCAATGCGATCGCTAGGGTTAGCTCATCCTCTCGCAGCTTGCCTGGAGGGGGATTGCTTGGGGGGAAATCCGTCACGCCGATTGCGCCAGCCGCCTGTTTGATAGATGGACACGTCAGGCCATGACCAGGATCAATCACAACCACTTTCTTGGGCACGCACCCCGCCGCCCCGCTCGGGTCTGGCAGAAAGTCGGGTTTGCAGACGCAAACCGGTGGCTTGCCGGTCATATTTGCGGGGCATGACTTCGCAGGACGCTCGCACATGCCAGAAGTTGGGATGAAGGTATAAGCAGGGGTGGCAGTTGGGCAGGTTTGAGATGTTAGTGAAAACCACCCTATATGGTTTCCATTGTCATCGCACGAATAAATATTCGACCCCCACAGTGGTTGATAAACAATTGAGGCATTCGTTCTGCCGTTACCCTGACACCAAGCCAATAGACTGGTAGCGGTAGTAAATGTATTTCCCGGCCCGCAATTGGGGACAATACACATGTACGAGCCATTGGGGAGTTGTTTATTAACCTGAACCTGAGCAGAAGCATCCATCGCAATCAATATCAACAACAGCGCCCCGATAATCTTTGCAGTTTTACCCATCAGCCAAGCTTTCCACCTAGCGGATTGCCATAACCTACACTCACTCGAATCCACTCCCATGCCGCCCACTTTTGTCGTGTTGACCGTGCTGCCAAAATTTCCCGCCAGGCATGATTTTGAAATGGCAGGCGTAATAAGCCATAGTGACAACATTATCATTTAAAGCTGGGGTTGTTGTAACCTATCAGAACCGATAGGTGGGGCCTGATATTACAATAGGGGGAAGTACTGGCAAGACGGTATCTACGTTTTGTTGACCGCACCCGACAGCAATGACAAATATATTTCACCTGATTTAACCCCATTTTCGTTTTTCCCCCGTTTACAGGGGTATGTCCTGCGGTTTTGCGGGGCTGCCCGATCAACGAACACCCGTTCAACGAACAACATCATGCGAGGATGCGATGAAAACATTTTCCCGAAATGCCATATGGCTTGCTTGCCTGCTGTCTGCTACAACTTACGCCTCCGAACCGGATGAAACACGCAGCACCCTGAACGACCAGCAATCCGTCGCCGTGACCATCTACAACAGTAACCTTGCGCTGGTGAAAGACCAGCGCAAGATCAAGCTCAAGAGCGGCCTCAACAGCCTCGCGCTGCGCGATGTCAGCGCCCAGATCCGCCCCGAAACCGCCCTGCTGCGCAGCCTGTCTGAGCCGGGCAGCATTTCGGTGCTGGAGCAGAATTTCGATTTCGATCTGCTGACGCCGCAGAAACTGCTGGAAAAATATGTGGGCAAGAACGTCTCTATCATCCGGATGAACCCGGCCACAGGGGCCGAGACCACCGAACAGGCGACCGTATTGGCCGCCAATAACGGCATCGTGTTGCGCATCGGCAACCGCATTGAGACCGGCCTCCCCGGTCGCATCGTGTATGACGAC
>JBGPSQ010000040.1:0-17359 GCA_041490205.1 Gallionellaceae bacterium | reverse complement strand
GTCAGGATGGCGCCGACCTTGAAAGCGCCTTCCTCTTCGTAAAATATGTTCATCTATGAAACTGCACGAAAACCTGTGTGGGAAACTGCACGAAAATCCGTGCGGAATTATAACCCGGCTTGGGCGGCCACAAACGGCCTGGATGATTTTATCCGCCGGGCCATGTCACTAAAGGAGATTCGCCATGATTACGACCGTTTACCGTATTTTCGCCGCATCCTGCCTGGTTTTAGCCGCATCTGCGCCCCAGGCCCTGGCCGATGAAGGCATGATGCATCGCGGCGATTACGCCAACAGGATGTTCGACCTGATGGACGCTAACCATGACGGCGTTGTCAGCAAAAAAGAGTTTGATGAATTCCACGACAAATGGTTCAAGGAAATGGATGCCAACCATGACGGCAAGATCACCCGCGAGGAAATGGAGGCGGTCCACCAGAAGATGGCAGGACAGATGCGTGAACAGATGCGCGAACAGTTCAAGAAACGCTTCGATGAGGCCGACGCCAACCATGACGGCTCACTGAGCAAGGAGGAAGCGAAAAAAATGCCGTTTGTGGCGGAGCACTTCGACGAGATTGACGCCAACCACGATGGCAAGGTCACGATGGAGGAAATCGAGGCTGCCATGAAGAAAATGCACGAGCAGGGCGGCAAGATGCAGTGCGACGGGGTGCATGGCGACAAGGATCGTTGCGGCGGGACGGAAGGCGGCATGCCGGGCGGCATGATGCCCAAACAAGGAAAGTAATTTCCCGGAGCCGGGCGCAGCCCGGCTTGCAAGCAAAAAGGCCGGCATTGCGCCGGCCTTTTTGTTTCAGTTTGAACCTGATACGTGCTAGTTCAGGGTCAGGACCCAGGCGACGATATTCTTGATGTCATCGTCGGTCACCTTGGCCGGGGTGGCGAGCATCGGGGTGGAGCCGAACGAGCCTGCTCCGCCTTTGCGCACCTTGGCGGCCAGCTTTGAGGCCGCCTCGTTATCTCCCTTGTATTTCGCCGAAACATCCTTGAAGGACGGGCCGACCATTTTCTTGTTCACGGCGTGGCAAGTCATGCAGCCGCTTTGCTTGGCCAGCGCCTCGCCATCCGCCAGCGCATTGGCGGAAACAAGCAGCCCTGCGGACAGGATAAGCAAGTGACGAATTTTCATGATGTCCTCCTGTGTGCGTTGAAAAAACTTAATCTTTTCGTTGGTTCATCATACTGCTGAAAGATGCGCAAGTGCCAGTCATTTATGTGTATGCCCGACTAATTTACGCATGCTATTTTTTCAGCAAGCTGAACACTTTAGTCAGCAATTTGTTTGCCTGTCCCACCGGGTCGGCGCGGATGGTTTTTTCTTCCTCGGCTATCATCAGGAACAAGCCGTCCAGCGCTTTTTGCGTGATGTACTGTTCCAGGTTGGCCTGCTTCTCGTCCAGCAGCCCGAAGCGCGAGGCCTTGCCCGCGAACTGGTCGTACTTTTGCGCCAGTTGCACCTTGGCGGTGGCCTGCTGCACGATGGGCAGGAATTTCGCGGCCAGAGGCTGCGAGGTCTTGGCGCGGAAATAGTCGGTGGCGGCGGTGTTGCCGCCGGTGAGTATATTCTTGGCATCTTGTATCGTCATCTGCTTCACCGCATCCAGCAGCAGCGTCTTGGCTTCCGGCACTGCAAGTTCGGCGGCGCGGTTCATCGTCACCACCAGTTCCTGGGTGTATTTCCCCATGCCGAAGCGGGTCAGCGTACGGTCGGCCTTTTGCAGCGAATCGGGCAGCGGGATTTTTACCTGGGGGTTGCCGAGAAAGCCATCAGTCTTGCCCAGCTTGGCCACCGCGCTTCCCGTCCCCTGATTTAGTGCCCCTTTCAGCCCGGCGGCCGCATCCTTCTCGGACAGATCGGCGAAGCTAAAGGCATGGGCGTTAATGCCGGTGAACATGCACAGCAGAAATAAAACGATATGACGCATGAAAGGCCTCGCGGATGAAGAATGCTGCGGGATTATATATTACCCGGCGCCAAAATCCGATGACATCATCGGGTGATGTGAAAGCCGCCGGGAGGTTCCCATTTTCAGACACCTCCAATCCTCACTTTGATCTGAGGTAGTATGTAACTGTATGGTGTTAGTCCAAAGGCAGTCGTACAATCGGAAACAAATGTTGCTGAGTTGCTGGCAACCGTATCTTCGCGAATTTAACGCAGGAGAATATGATGAATAAACTACTGTTGGCGATGTTGCTGTTGTTGTCCGTACTTCCGGCACGCGCTGCCGATGTGGCCGGAATCTTCAGGCAGGGAACCACGCAATTCTCGCTGATTGCGGGAAATGGTAATGCCTTCAACAATAACTACCTGGTGGTCGGCGCGGGCATCAGCCACTACGTACTCGATGGAGTAAGCGTTGGTTTGTCTTACGAGAATTGGTCGGGGAACGGGCCCGGCATCAATAAAATCTCGCCGTCCGTGCAATATGTGTTTTATCAAACGACTTCATTGAAGCCCTATGTAGGCGCATTTTATCGCCACGCGGTGGTCTCCGGGCTGCCCGGCTTCAACTCGGCAGGCGCCCGTGCCGGTTTCTATTTCGCTTCGGGCCGCAGCAGCGTGATCGGGTTCGGGCTTTCTTATGAGTCCTACCTGAATTGCCAGAAGACGATTTACAGTTCATGCAGTGAAACCTATCCCGAGGTTAGTATCGGCTTCGTATTCTGATGGGGCAGGCTGTGGATTCAAGGGGCAGGGCTGTCCCCTTTAAGTGTTTATCATCTGGCGCAGACCTATCTGAAATGATAGTTGTACTCGTGCCTGTGCGGCAGTAGACTTCAATGCTGGATACCGCATGCTGTAATTCATGATGAATTCGCCGGATTGTGTGATGCCCGGCGTTCGCATGCGGCTGATGCAAATCTGGCGGACAATCACCGGGGAATAAAATGCAATCGAACGAGATTCAGAGCAGCATTTTAGCGAGCTATTTTTCATTGCGCGTGGGGATGGCTGCACTTGCGGCTGCCTTTCCCCTGATTCTGTGGATAGGCGGCGTGTTTCAGGGAATCGGCTTGCAGGATTCCATGAGCGCGTATTACCACATGGCGGCTAACGGCCATTCGATGCGCGACTGGTTTGTCGGAATATTGTTTGCGGTCGGCGCGTTCCTCTATCTGTACAAGGGCTTCAGCTGGCAGGAAAACTGGGCGTTGAATTTCGGCGGCCTGTTCGCGGTCGGGATCGCGATATTCCCCATTCCGCCGAAATGCAGCACCGCGTGCGAGCTGCTGTCGGCCCACGGCGCGTTCGCCGTTTCGTTTTTCCTGTGCATTGCGTATGTCTGCATCTTTTGTGCTTCCGATACGCTGCATCTCCTGCAAGATGAGCGCCGCGAACGGAAGTTTCGCGCGTTATACAAGACGATAGGCGCCCTCATGGTCGCCTCGCCCGTGGTGGCGCTGCTCATGACCGTGGTGTTCATGCAATTCGGGGCATACGTCTATTTTGCCGAGGTCGCCGGCATCTGGACCTTCGCGGCCTACTGGATCGTGAAGAGCATCGAGCTCGGCATCAGCAATGCCGGCCGCTTGGCGCTGCAAGCCAATCCCGAAAGAAAATGATTCCGTGATACCTGGCGCCGGACATGGCCAGGGCTTGGCATTCCAGACATCCACCTGCCTCCAGCCGGTATACCGGCTGGAGGCAGGTAGCGGCCTAGTTTATCCTGACCTGATGTGCGGTGCCGGCCTTCGTCACCTCGAAGTCAACCGGAAGAAATTTTTGGATCACCTGCCCATTGGTTTCCAGGTGCGATGACAGCGTCGCCGTAGTGAAACTTCCCGATCCGGCCAATGCCATCGGCAACATCAATTGGTCGGCGAGATGTTCCCCCACGGCAGCATCGTTGGCAAGATAGCTCAGCGCCTCGACTGCGACACGATCGGCAACCGCTTCGGCTTGCACGCCTTTTTCCCCGGGAGTGGAGAAAATTTCAGTAAGATGCAAATGCTGAAGCTCGATCATGACGATGTTGCCAGGCCCCTCCCTCGAGCTCAAAACGCGCATTTCCGGTTCGGCATGGGCAAGGTGCTTGTTCAAGCGCTCCAGTTCACGCTTGGCAATATCAGCCGGAAGACCTGCAACCACCGAGATAGCCTTTGCCGCTACTAGCTCGCCGCGTGCAACCATATCCAGCGGCTGCAATCCCTTGATTGGCCTTATCGAGGCATGCACCTCGCCGCCGCCCGCGGGATAGAAGCCGTGGCGCAGCAATTCAATTTCCATTTCCACACCCATGCGCCTCATCAGCGGCAACCAGGAGCGGATCAGGAAATCCGCCGGGGGTGCGCCCGCGTTGTGTGTGCCGCCGCTGACTGTCACGGTGCTGGGACGGTCGGCGAACCAAAGCGCGGGCAGCACGGTCTGCAATACCAGCGTGCAGCTTCCGGCGGTGCCGATGTTGAAGCGGTAGTCTCCCCCGCTAATCGCACCCGGCGCGAATTCCAGCTTTTGCGAGCCCGCAACGTTGCCGGAAACGCGCGCATTGCAGATTTCGGCTGCGGCGGAAACCGCCGTCAAATGCTGGCGCAGCAAACCCGGCTTCGAGCGCCCGGCGCGGATGCCCTCGATGCGGAACGGAATCCCGGTAATCATGGACAGCGTCAACGCACTGCGCAGGATTTGTCCTCCCCCTTCGCCTTGCGCGCCGTCAATTTCGATTATTTCCATGTTAATCATTCCTGTATTTAATTTTCGTCCATCATGAAAATGCTTGCACTGTTTCGAGAAAAAAACGATCCAGACTTGCGGCATTTCCGGCTGGTTTTACATAGTCCTGGCTTAGCACAGTTTTCGCCAATTCTCTCTCGATGAAGGCGTGAATAAGCGGCCAGCGCGGGCTGTAATCGGCTTCGTTCGCCTGCATCTTGATTGCGAGCAGCCGGTTGATTTCCTCCAGCAGGGCGACATCATCAATCGTGGCGGCGGCCAGGTCGGCAAAACGCATAGGCGGCATGCCCATTCCGCTGTCTATCCAGCGCACGGCAAGCAGGGGCCGCAACACGTATAGATACTTTTTCATCCGCACAGTCTCGCCTTGCAAATAGCCGCGAAAGTTCTTCTTGGCCATGGAAAGGTAATGGTGGCGCACGCTTTCCCACAAGAAAAAATCCGGGGCGAATTCGCGCATGTGCGCCGCAAAGTGCGAGTCTTCGCGATAGATGATCGGCGAATCCAGCCACTCCAGCAGCGTCGGGTTGGATTTGCGCAATAGCTGCAAAGCTTTGCGCATTTCCCATCCGCTGACATCCAGTTCATTGCTGATCGGCAATTCGATGACATCGCGCGGCGCGCCAACGGTCATATACCAGGGCAACTTGTGAACATAGACAAAACGCACGTCGTAATCGCTATCCGGAGAAGCAAAGCCCCAGCCGCGGCTGCCCGATTCGCAGGCGAACAGAACCTTGACGTCGTGTTTGGCTTCGATTTCTTCCAGGGCTTGCATCACGCGAGTACGAACTTCCGGCGCTATCGGATGCGCACTGAGTAGTACCGGCTTGTTCATTTCCATTCTGTTCTCCTAAAACTGCGTGCTAACCTTTCACGCACACCACCTGGCGCAAGGTATGCACCACTTCGACCAGGGCGCTTTGCGCCGCCATCACCGCATCAATGTCCTTGTAGGCCATCGGGATTTCGTCGATGACGTCGGCATCCTTGCGGCATTCCACGTGTGCGGTGGCGTTGACCTGGTCTTCCACCGTGAAGCGGCGCTTGGCCTCATTGCGGCTCATGGTGCGACCTGCACCGTGGCTGCACGAGCAGAACGCCTCTTCGTTGCCCAGCCCGCGCACGATGTAGCTCTTCGCCCCCATCGAGCCCGGAATGATGCCGAACTCTCCTTTGCGCGCCGACACCGCACCCTTGCGCGTTACCAGGATCTCCGCGCCGAAGTGCGTTTCCTTCTGCACATAGTTGTGGTGGCAATTCACCGCTTCTACATCGGTCTCGAACGGCTTGGCGATCACGCTGCGCGCCGCCGCCACCACATTCGCCATCATCACCTCGCGGTTGCGGCGGGCGAAATCCTGAGCCCACCCCACCGCCTCGACATAATCGTCGAAGTGTTGCGTCCCTTCTTCAAGGTAAGCCAGGTCGCGGTCCGGCAGGTTGGCGATATGCTCGCGCATATCGGACTGCGCCAGCTCGATGAAATGCGTGCCGATGGCGTTGCCCACCCCGCGCGAGCCGGAATGCAGCATGAACCACACGAAGTCGGCCTCGTCCAGGCACACCTCAATGAAGTGGTTGCCTGTTCCCAGCGTCCCCAGGTGCTTGTGGTTGTTGGTGTTCTTCAGGCGCGGATACTTTTCGGTAATGCGCGCGAATCCCGGCACCAGTTGCGCCCACATATCGTCCACCGTCTCCGGCGGCGTTCCCCATGAACCCTTGTCGCGCCCGCTGCGCGGGCTGCTGCGTCCATGCGGCACCGCCTGTTCGATGGCAGAGCGCAGGCCCAGCAGGTTGTCCGGCAGATCGCTTGCCGTCAACGTGGTGCGCGCCGCCATCATGCCGCAGCCGATGTCCACGCCGACAGCCGCCGGGATGATCGCCCCTTGCGTGGGAATCACGCTGCCGATGGTCGAACCCTTGCCCAGGTGCACATCCGGCATCACCGCCAGGTGCTTGTAGATGAACGGCATCCTGGCCGTGTTCATCAATTGCTTGCGTGCCTCGTCCTCCACCGGCACGCCGTTCGTCCACATCTTGATCGGCTTGCCGTTTGATACTTCAAGAAATTGGTAATCCATCATAATTTCCTTTCAATCAATATTTCCGTGGCCTGGTTCTCCGGCCATTGTATAACTGGTGGGCGTGGCGGGACTCGAACCCGCAATAATCCTCCATAAGGCATTACTCTCATGTGTAGTCAGGCTTTAAACGCGCGCCATCTATCGACCCTTACGCAGAGCCAACAACTGCATGTGTTCAACTCTTCAAATACCGCCCACTACTAAAGACTTCGGTCTTACCCTTCACCGGTGTGTCAGTTTGCCGGCCGCTCGCCGTTTCGCGTTCACGCCCCTATGTTAACCCGGCGTCAGCCGGGGATACTGCCTATGCTCCTTTGATCTGCACCAAACCATTCAGCACCTGATCCAGCCCGCCGAACACGCTGATGTGGTCGATGCGCTCGGCCACGCGCTCCAGTGTTTCAAGTTCCTTCAGGCGCAACGCGACCGGGTTGTCTTCCATCACCTTGGCCGTGTTCAGCAGCGAACGGGTGGCGGCGGTTTCCTCGCGGCGGCGGATCACGTTGGCTTGCGCCGCCTTTTCCGCCTCCACCACCTGAGCCAGGATGGTCTTCATCTCGCCCGGCAGCACGATGTCCTTCACGCCGACCCCGCTCACCTCGATGCCGAAACCGGCCAGCTTGCGGGTGACATGGGCGCCCACCACCTCGTCGATGACCTGCTTGTTTTCCAGCAGCTCATCCAGGGTGCGGGTTCCCACCGCCGCGCGCAGACCGAACTGCAACTCGCGGTACAGATGCTCGGCGGGCTTGGTCAGCTTCTCGTGCGCCAGCAAGACATCGCTGTAGCGCCAGGTGGCCGCCAGGTTCAGGCGCAGCCCCACCTTGTCGTGGGTGAGTATCTCCTGCCCGCTGACTTCCATGTTCTGCAGGCGCGTATCGACCAGCTCCACTTCAATTTCGCGGTTGAAGCGCCAGTAAGCCTCCACGCCGGGCTGCAGCAAACGTTGCAGCTTGCCATCCACCTTGAGCATGCCGACGTGGTAGGCCGGAACCTGCGCCACCAGCAGGCCCTTCAAGCCGTTCAACGTACGGCCTCGCAGGGCGGGCTGCAACAGCCGGGCTGCCAACTCGTGGCTGAGCGTGTAGCCCTGCTTGAGGTCGATGGCTTCCAGCCGGTGTTTTATAAAGCCCTTCCAGAACACGCTACGCGAAGCCGGGGGGAGCACCTCTACCAGGACATCGTTCTCATATCGAAGCCCGGCCTGGTCTTCGTTCAGTTCCATGCATTCAAAATGCTCTTCCGCGGCCTGCGGCTCACGATCCCGCAAATAATCCACGGTTGCAAGATCATTCATCGGCGTATCAATTTTCCACACCTGCACAGAAAGCTGCCCCAGCGGGTCGATAAAATAGTGGCGGCCAGCGCGCAGGATGCGCTCGAAATCGCCGTCGCGCAGCAGCGCGCCCTTTTCATTCTTTTTAATCACAAAACGCTTCAACATGGCCATCTCCTTTTAGTGTATTGCCGGTTTACGGCGGCCAGGAGGGCTGTCTGTCCGGCATCGGCGGGGAGGCTTCCGTCAGTCGGCGGCTTGCTTCGCTTCCCCCCGCACCGAAGTACCTGAGGTTGTGATTTTGCCTATGACTGCCAGTCACCTTGCCGCTAATGCGGTCCAGGAGCCAGACCTGGCCACCGGCGGGTGCTTGCGCATTCCGCAACCGGCGGGTACTGCTTCGTTTCAACAGCTGTCGTGTAAGGACAGATTGGATCGGGAGTCGAACCCGAGACCGATCGGTTATTAGCCGACTGCTCTACCTAACTGAGCTATCCAGTGGCGGGCAATCCGGGAATCGAACCCGGCAAGCTCACCCGAGATTGCCCAATGATCGCTTTCTTGCGTGGCGGCATACGCCACAACGACAGACCGAAATCCGGTTGAAGCGCACCGGAGGGGGTGATTAATCCCTGCCCGTGGGCCTAACGACAAGTCTGCGACCGATTCATATATTGCGAAAAGCGTGCCAGGCTTTCCGGTATGGCACGTATAGTGCATATCGCATTGATATTTATTGATATTAATTTTTTGATCTTGAGTCTGGCTATGTGGGAGAATGCATAAATACTAGTCATAAAGATATGCAATTATCTGGCAGGATATGGTTATGAAAAAAACAGTGGTATTCGGTTTTCTGGGAACGCAACTGGACTATGCGGGCAAAGGCTCCGCCCGCTGGGAAAAATGGCGGCCCTCGGTCTCCCTGTGCCAGCAGGAGGACATGGTCGTGGATCGCCTGGAGCTGTTGCACGACGTGCGCAGCCGGGGCTTGGCGGAGCGCATCCGGCTGGACATAGAAAGCATTTCTCCGGAAACCGAGGTGCGCCGAGTGGAGGTCGAGATACGCGATCCCTGGGATTTCGAGGAGGTTTACACCACGCTGCACGACCTCTACCGCAGCTACCCCTTCGATACCGAAAACGAGGATTACCTGATCCACATCACCACCGGCACCCACGTGGCGCAGATATGCTGGTTCCTGCTGGCCGAAGCGCGTTACCTGCCCGCGCGGCTGCTGCAAACCTCGCCCCCGCGCAAGGCAGACCAGGCCGATGTGTCCGGCAGCTACAAGATCATCGATCTCGACCTCTCGCGCTACAACAAGATCGCACAGCGCTTCGCCCGCGAGCACGACGAATCGCTCACCTTCCTGAAGGCGGGCATCGCCACGCGCAATGCGGGCTTCAACGGCACCATCGAAAAAATCGAGCAGGTGGCCGGGCGTTCGCGCGCGCCCATGCTGCTGGTCGGCCCCACCGGCGCGGGCAAATCGTTCCTTGCGCGCCGCGTGTATGAATTGAAGCGCCAGCGCCAGCGCGTCGAAGGGCGCTTCATCGAGGTCAACTGCGCCACCCTGCGCGGCGATTCCGCCATGTCCTCCCTGTTCGGCCACGTCAAGGGCGCCTTCACCGGCGCGCAGACCGAGCGCGCGGGATTGCTGCGTTCGGCGCATGGCGGGTTGCTGTTTCTCGATGAGATCGGCGAGCTGGGGCTGGACGAGCAGGCCATGCTGCTCAAGGCCATCGAAGAAAAACGTTTCTTCCCCTTCGGGGCAGACCGCGAGGTGGAAAGCGATTTCCAGTTGATCGCGGGCACCCACCGCAATTTGCAGCAGTGGGTCGCCGAAGGCCGCTTCCGCGAAGACCTCTATGCGCGCATCAACATGTGGACGTTCAACTTGATGGGCTTGGCCCAGCGGGTGGAGGACATCGAACCCAACCTGGATTTTGAGCTGGAGCGCTATGCGCAGGAAAACAGCCAGCAAGTCCGCTTCAACGTGGAGGCCAAGCGCCGCTACCTGGATTTTGCCTTGTCGGCGGAAGCGAAATGGAAGGGAAACTTCCGCGAACTCACCGCATCCGTCACCCGCATGGCCACCCTGGCGCAGGCGGGCAGGGTAACCGAGCAGATCGTCGTCGAAGAAATCGCTCGTTTGCGCTCCGCCTGGCAGGAGCCGGGAGCGGATGACATGGCAAGGCAAGTGCTGGGGGACGAGGCCGATGCGCTGGATTTATTCGACCGCTGCCAGCTCAATACGGTCATCGAGACTTGCCGCAAATCGGCCAGTCTTTCGGAGGCGGGGCGCAGGCTATTCTCGGCCTCGCGCCAGGAAAAGAAACAGCCCAACGACGCCGACCGTTTGCGCAAATATCTGGCGCGGTTTGGGCTGGAGTTTGAGCACGTCAAGCCGGGCTAGGCTGCCAAACCTGCAGCCAATCAAGCGTGGGGTGCGGTGAATGAAATGAACCGCATCAATCGAGGGCGGGAATGATGCGGTTCGTTCCTCACCGCATCCCGCAGACCTGCCTCCTAAAATAAGCTGAGCGATCTCAGCGGTCTGGCAGCGACCAAGTGCCATGAAATCTGCCAAGTGGACGTTGGCAGGCGATCCGGCGATGGCAGAGTCAATCTGGTATGACCGCGCTGACTCCTGCTATCCGGCACGCAAAATATCCAGTCGCGCGAATCTAATATCCAATCAGCATGTGAATATCTAGTTCCGCCTGTCAGATACTCAATCAGCATGTAAATATCTAGGCCGTCAGGCATATTGTTATGCACGCGTCAGCGAACTAACTTATGGCCCCTAGGTACGGCATCTGCATTTGTACCTACATCGAAAATAACGTTTATCGATTTTATGCACTACTCAAGCTTGACTGTCCTGCACTGAAGGGGATCGGGAATGGATTCGCAAGGAGAAGCACTGCAAATAACTACTACGGGAGACCACAACAATGCCACTCAATCTCAAGATTTCTGATTTACACTCGGCTATCCAGCAGTCCAACGCACGCTGGATTGCCGACGTCACAAACGTATCGAACCTGTTGGAGCCCGAGAAACTGCGGCGGCTCGGGGCCAAGCATCCAAATGGCGCCGCCGGACTGCAGCAGCGGGAGGCGGCGGCAAAAAAATCGCATGCGGCGTTTCTCTCCGCAGCGGTACATGCTGCCGCAATGGCCTATCCTGCGGCATGGGACTGGCGCAATGCCCATGGCGGCAATTACGTCACGCCCGTCCGCGATCAGAGTTCTTGTGGTTCCTGTGTCGCATTCGGCTCTATCGCCGCCGTTGAATCCAAGGTGCGGATCCAGCAGAATAGCCCAAACCTGAACGTTGATCTCTCGGAAGCGCAACTCTTCTATTGCGACGCCTCCCAGGATCACTGCAATTGCGAAACCGGCTGGTGGCCAGCGGAAGCTCTCAAGTTTCTCACCAGCGACGGGGTCGCGGACGAAGCCTGTTTCCCTTACACGCCAGGCGATCAGCCTTGCAAACAGTGTTCGGACTGGCAATTCCGTGCGACCAAAGTCAGCGGTTCACACTCCATCACTGACCGGACAGCCATGAAACAGTGGCTCGCCACGGGCGGTCCGCTGATTACCTGCTTTACGGTTTATGACGATTTCTTCTCCTACCGTTCTGGCGTCTATCATCACGTCACGGGTGCCGTGGCCGGCGGGCATTGCGTCTGCGTGGTAGGCTATGACGATCATGCCCAATGCTGGATTTGCAAGAACAGTTGGGGTCCGGGCTGGGGCAACGGGGGTTTTTTCCAGATCGCTTATGGCGAGTGTGGCATTGACGCCGATATGTGGGCAGTGGAAGGTATAGTGGCGAACAAAGTCACCCTGGGCGACACGTCACGTGTCACACCGGGTTTGACTGTGATTGGCAACAACCTTGTCCTCGCCTGGACCGGCACGGACAACCCCAGCCATCTGAACGTCATATCCTCCCCGGACGGATTCCATTTCGGCGGAAAGATCACCCTGCACGAAACCAGCTTCGACGGCCCTGCCATCGCTTCAGGCGGCGGGCGCGTGTTCATCGCCTGGACCGGCACCGATTCCGCGCATCACCTGAACGTGATGTCCACAACCGACTGCCGGAACTTTGGCGGGAAGGTTACGCTCGGCGATACTGCTTCGTTTGGCCCCGCGTTGGCCTACATGAACGGCCACCTCTACCTGGCGTGGGTCGGCACCGATGGCGGTCACCATCTGAATGTCATATCGTCATCCGACAATGGTGCAACCTGGGGCCACAAGGTCACACTGAACGAAAACTCGGACAGCCAGATCGGGCTCTGCGTCGCCAACAATATCTTGTACCTGATCTGGCAGGGCACCGACCACAATAGCAGCATCAACTTCCTGCAATCCACGGATGGCCGGACTTGGACCAACAAAATCACCCTGGGTGATTCGTCGGATCATGCACCGGCCGCTGTTCTCGGAAAAGAGCTTGTACTGGCCTGGACTGGACGCGATTCGAGACACTCCCTCAATCGCATGCTCTCGACCTCCGGCTCGCATGGCTTCGGGAACAAGCTGACCCTCACGGATACGGCAACTTCGGGGGTTGCGCTTGCCGAGTTCAAGGGGAAGGTTTACATTGCTTGGGGCGGCACGGACTCCGGACATCACCTGAACGTCATGTCCATCCCCGGCGCGTGAATGAGGCGATGAAACTTGGCGAACGTCATTAACCTGACTGCTGGAACGAAAAAAACTGTCACCGTGCCGGTTGGCGAGACTATTGTCGTCGAGCTAGAGGACATCTCGACAACCGGCTACCGGTGGCACATTGAGGGAGTTGAGCCTTCTGTAGTAACCCTGCAAAAGGAGGATATAAACCCCGGCGCGGCTCCCGGTGCTTCGGGAATCAAGCGCTTCGAGTTCCTGGCTGCCGGAGCCGGTCAGGCGACACTTCGCTTTGACCTTCGCCGCCCCTGGGAAGCCGAACAGCCGCCAATTAAGCAGAGCACCGTCGAACTCACCGTGAAGTAGCGTCAATAGACGGACGGCTCTACGCAGCATTACTGACAGAGGCGAACCGTGTTGCGACTCACCACAACATGCGTTAGCCGAAGTTCTCGGTCGTCCGGTTTCAAGCGGGCGGCAAAACGGTTGTCCAAGTGAAAATCTTGCGGGTGGGTAAAACCCCCTGCGAGCTGACTAGGCCCTCAACCCGGCCTGGTGCGCCTGCTCGTCTGCAAAATATGAGCTGCGCACCATCGGGGCGCAGGCGGCGTGGGCGAAGCCCATTTCCTTCGCGGCATCTTCGAACATCTTGAAGGTTTCGGGCGTCACGTAGCGTAGCACCGGCAGGTGGCCGTCCGAGGGTTGCAGATACTGGCCCAAGGTGAGCATCTCCACGTCGTGCGCGCGCAGGTCGCGCATCACTTGCAGCACTTCCTCGTCGGTCTCGCCCAGCCCCAGCATCAGCCCGGATTTGGTCATCACCTGCGGGAAGCGCGCCTTGAATTCCTTGAGCAGCTTGAGCGAGTGCGCGTAGTCCGCGCCGGGGCGCGCCAGCGGATAGAGGCGCGGCACGGTTTCCAGGTTGTGGTTGAGTACATCGGGCAGGCAGGCCGCCATGGCGTCGAGCGCCACGTCTAGCCGTCCGCGGAAATCGGGCACCAGGGTTTCCAGCCGGGTGGCGGGCGAAGAGGCGCGAATGGCGGCCAGGCAATCGGCGAAATGCTTGGCGCCGCCGTCGCGCAGGTCGTCGCGATCCACGCTGGTGATCACCACGTATCTCAGTTTCAGCAACGCGATGGATTGCGCGAGATGCGCAGGCTCGCTTTCGTCCGGCGGCTGCGGCTTGCCGTGCGCCACGTCGCAGAACGGGCAGCGCCGCGTGCACACATCGCCCAGGATCATGAACGAAGCCGTGCCCTTGCCGAAGCATTCGCCGATGTTGGGGCAGGAGGCTTCCTCGCACACCGTGTGCAGCTTGTTCTCGCGCAGCAGGCGCTTCACGTCGTGGTAGCCCTGGCCGCTGCCGGATTTCACCCGTATCCATTGCGGCTTGCGCAGGCGCTCTTGCAGCGGCACGATCTTGATCGGGTTGCGCGCGGTTTTTTCTTTTCCGGTCTGCTTGTGTTCGGTGTTGCTCATGTGGCCTGCTTCCTTGTCGTAAGGGAGGTAGGGCGGGCTGTGCCCGCCGTGTCGGGCGTAGCCCGACCTACAATGTGCTCTTGCAGTAGCTCGCTGAAATTTTGCGCGAGCTGCTGCTGCAATTGTTCCAGCGATTCTGTGATGCCCTGGTCGTGCGCCTGGGTAACGCGCAGCCCGGCATAGCCGCACGGGTTGATGTAGCCGAACGGCGCCAGGTTCATGTCCACGTTGAACGACAAGCCGTGATAGCAGCAGCCGTTCTTGATCTTGAGGCCCAGCGCGGCAATCTTCGCATCGCCCACATAAACCCCCGGCGCATCCTCGCGTCCCTGCGCTTCGACACCATAACCCGCCAGAAGGTTCACCACGGCCTGCTCCATCAGCCGCACCAGTTGGCGCACGTTAATGCCCCAGCGCCGCAAGTCGAGCAGCACATACATCACGATCTGGCCGGGGCCGTGGTAGGTGATCTGCCCGCCGCGGTCTATCTTCACCACCGGGATGCCGTGTGCATCGAGCAAATGCTCCGGCTTGCCCGCCTGTCCCTGGGTGAATACCGGCGGATGCTGCAACAGCCAAATTTCGTCGCGCGTCTCTGAGGTGCGCTGCAAGGTAAATTGCTTCATCGCATCCCAAGTCGCCTGGTATTCCACCTGCCCCAGGAGTTTCAGGGAAGGGGTAAGAGGGAAGGGGGAAGGGGGCAAGCCACCCGCTTTTGCCGTTTCCCCTTCCCCCTTCTCCCTTCCCCCTTCCCGAATCTTCATAGCACCATCGCCACCAGCGGATGGTCGCACAGCTCCTGATACAGCGCGTCCAACTGTTCGCGCGAAGTGGCGCGCACCGTGCAGGTGAGGCTGACGTATTTCGCGCCGCTGCTGTGCCGCATCTCGATGCTGGCGGGCTTGAATTCCGGGTCGTGGCGCAAGACCACTTCCATCACAGCCTTGGCGAATCCTTCCTGCGTGCGCCCGAACACCTTGATCGGGAAGTCGCACGGGTATTCGATGAGTGAGTCTTTAAGTTCCATGGGTTAACTTTGTTCCTGGCGCATCACGTCGCGCTTGAAATCCTGGTAATGTTGATGCAGCTTGGCGAACATCGGGCCGGGTTTCCCACTGCCCACCGGCTTGCCGTCCAGCCGGGTGATGGCGATCACCTCGCGCGTGCTGGAGGTGAGCAGCAGCTCGTCCGCGCTGAACACCTCTTCCTTGAGAACGCGCCTGACCTCACATGGGATACCGTTCGCGGCGGCGATTTCCAGCACCACGTCGTAAGTGATGCCGGGCAGCATCAAGTTATCTTTCGGCGGCGCCAGCAGCTTGCCGTTTTTCACCACGAAAATATTGCTGGCTGCGCCCTCGGTCATAAAAGAATCGTCACGGATCAATATGGTCTCGGCGCAGCCCGCGTCCACCGCCATCTGGCGCAGCAGCACATTGGGCAGCAGCGCGATGGCCTTGATGTCGCAGCGCAGCCAGCGGTTGTCTTGCGCGGTCACCGCGCCCACACCGTTTTGCAGCCATTCTGCGGAAGGCGAGGGCAGCGGCGTGCTCATCATGAAAACCGTGGGCGCGACCGGCGGGTTGGGGAAGGCATGGTCGCGCTTGGCCACGCCGCGCGTGATGTGCAGGTAGAGGTACTGGTCTTCGCCCTCGTTGCATGCGATGAGATCGTTGATGATCTGCGTCCATTCCGTCTCGCTGTGCGGGTTTTGCAGGCGGATGCCGTCCAGGCTGTGCTGCAGGCGCTTCAGGTGCTCCGCCAGGCGGAAGGCGCGGCGCGAATACACCGGAATCACCTCATATACGCCGTCGCCGAAAATGAAGCCGCGATCCAGCACGGGCACGTGCGCTTCCTCGATGGGCATGAACTGACCGTTCAGGTAAACAGGCATGATGGCTCCCTGTGTTTGTCCTTAAAATGCAATTTAGCCACGGATAGACACGGATAAGCACCGATAAAACCCGTTGCGCAGCAAAACTTCCTTCCGTGCATATCCGTGTTCATCCGTGGCTAGTATGCTCTTTACTGGAGCTTACTGAAACATCAGGCGCAGGGTATCCCATCCGCGTGCAAATACGTTGGAAGCAGGTACATCGTCCAGCGCCACCAGCGGAAACTCTGCATACGGCTTGCCCTCCAGCGAGAGCTTCAGCACACCGAGATTCTGCCCCGTGCTGATCGGCGCGATGATGGGCTGGCGCGATTCCATCGTGGCCTTGAATTGCGGCAGCGCACCCCGGGGCACCGTGATCGAAAGTCCATTCGGGAAGCCAACCTTGACGTTGCGCGCCGCGCCTTTCCATATCCGCAGGTAGCCCACCACCTGGTTTTTCTGGTACAGCGGCATGTTCTCGAAATAGCGGAAGCCGAAATTCAGCAGCTTCTGGCTTTCGCTGTCGCGCTGGCTTTCGGAATCGGCGCCCAGCACCACCGAAATCAGGCGGCGGTTGTCGCGTTCGGCGGATGCCGCCAGGCAATGCCCGGCGCTATCGTTGTGGCCTATTTTTATGCCGTCCACAAAGGGGTCGTTCCACAGCAGCTTGTTGTTGTTGAACATTTTGATGCCGTTGTATTGGTATTCGCGCTGACTGTAGAGCGCGTAATACTTCGGATAATCGCGCAGCAGGGCGGCGGCGAGCAGCGTCAGGTCGTAGGCGCTGCTGTAGTGCTGCGGATCGGGCTTGCCGGTGGCATTGGTGAAATGCGTGTCCATCATGCCCAGCGCCTGCGCCTGGGTGTTCATCAGTTCGGCAAAGGCCGCCTCGTTGCCGCCGATCAAATCCACCAGCACGCGCAGCGCATCGTCGCCGGACGAGACGATCAGGCCATGCAGCAGCTCATCCGCCGTCACCGCCTTGTTGTGGTCGAGGAACATGCGCGCCTCGTCGTCCTGCGGGCGCAGCGCCTCCAGCGACGGATAGGCTTGCTGCGTCGGCAGGAACTGGTGCTGCTTGAGCGCGCTGAGCGCAAGATAGACCGCCATCATCTTGGTCAGCGCGGCGGGCGCCAGCCGCTCGTGGCCGTTCTGGCTCACCAGCATCTGGTTGCTGGTGTAGTCGTATAGCACATAGGCCCGCGCCGCCAGCGCCGGGGCGGGCGGCAGGCTTCCGGGCTGGGCCTGTGCATTGCCCGGCAGCAGCAGGGCGGGCAATACCAAGGTAGC
>JBGPSQ010000039.1:0-18015 GCA_041490205.1 Gallionellaceae bacterium | reverse complement strand
GTGCTCGGCAAGCTCGACATCACCGCACCCGCCAGCATTACGTCATACAAGGAATACCTGGCGGTTGACCCTGACAGCGTCTCCATGCGCGATACCCTGGCCGGTGCGCAACGTGCCGAGACCGCAAGGCTGCCCTGGCAGATGCGCGACAAGGCGGATGCGCAGTTGGCCGCCAATCATCCTGAAGAGGCGATGGAAACGCTCAAGCGCGCGCTGCAACTCGACCCGAATAATGCCTGGGTGCGCTTCGATCTTTCCCGCCTCTATCACAAGCGTGGCGATGTGAAAGCGGGGCGCAATCTGATGGAAGCGGGACTCACCGTTGCACCGGGCGATGCGGACATGCTGTATGCCAATGCGCTGTATGTCAGCCTGCAGGATGAGGCGGGCAATGCTCTCCGCCTGCTCGACAAAATCCCCCCCAGGGATCGCTCGCCTGCCATGAAACGGCTGCGGAAGAAGATGGACGTCAAGCAGCAAACCCAGCAGGCCCAGGCGCTGGCGCGCGAGGGCAAGACATCCGGAATGCAGGCCGCGATGCGCCATGCGGAGAAAGATGCGGGCAACGACGCAGAATTGACCAGCATCGTCGCCAATGCCTGGATAGACCTGAATGAACCCGTGCGCGGCGTGGCGCTGATGCGGCCATACGCAGCGCGGCCCGACGCGCAGCCAGATGCGCTGATTTACTATGCCAAGGTGCTAAACCGCGCCGAACAATACGACGAACTGGATGCCGTGCTCAAGCGTCTTGCCGGCGTCAAGGGACTATCGGCAGACGACAAGGAAGATTTACGTTACCTGCATTCCTCGCTGGCCTCGCACCGCGCCGACAGTTTGCGCCAACAGGGAAAAACAGAAGAAGCGAGGGCGGTGCTTGCCGCAGCGCTGAAAGACGACCCGGAAGATGCCGACATGCTGATGGCGATGGCACGCGTGCAGGTTGCAGCGGGAGAACGCGAACAGGCGCGCGGCGTCTACCGTGGCATACTTCAGCGCGAGCCGGGGCATGCCGGGGCCCAGCGCGCGCTGGACAGACTGGCTGAAGAAGGGGCGAGCGAAAAGGCAAGCCGTGAGGCCGAATCGCCTGTCGCCGGGGGTGAACGCCGCCGCGCCCAGGGATATATGACTGCTGGCGTGGATTACCTCAGCAAACTCAATGGCGCATCCGGAATTTCCAACCTGACCGTGGTGGAACTTCCCATCGAAGTGCGCGTGCCGGTGGGCGATTCCGGCGGGCGCGTTTTCGCGCAGGTGGATCCGGTAACCGCCGATGCGGGGACATTGCAGTCTTCCGATTTGTATGACACGCGCCAATACGGCAAGGTGCTGGCGCTCTCGCCAGGCGGCATCTCGGGCGCATCCGGCCAATCGGCGCGGGGAAATGCGGTGGCGCTGGGTTATGACAGGGACGGCCTGCGCGCCGACATCGGCTCCACGCCGATAGGATTCCCTGTGTCCAATGTGGTTGGCGGCGTCAAATGGTCGCACTACACCGCGGTCTCCGGGTTCTCGCTCGACATAGCACGCCGCCCGGTAACGAGCAGCCTGGTTTCTTATGCCGGTGCGCATGATCCTGTCACCGGAGAAGTATGGGGCGGCGTGGTCAGCACTGGCGCGGGATTGCATCTCAGCCATGACATCGGCAGGCTCAGCGGTTTTATCGATCCGGGTTACTACCGGCTAACCGGGAAAAATGTTCTGGACAACACCGAAATCGCCTTGCGCACCGGCTTCAACTGGAGTTTCGTTGACCGGGACGATATGCGCCTGACCGGGGGCATGGCGATAACCTACTGGCATTACCAGGAAAACCTGCGCTTTTACAGTTTTGGCCATGGCGGCTATTACAGCCCGCAGAAATATTACTCGCTGGCCCTGCCGGTGCGCTGGACAGGCCGGGAAGAGCGTTGGTCATACATGCTGCAAGGTTCGGTATCCGCTTCGGTGAGCTATGAAAAGGACATGCCGTTTTACCCCGCCAGCACGGCCTTGCAGGCTCAAGGCGTAGCCCAGTCAAACACCATGTCACCCGTCTACACTGGCGGCCCGGGGCATGGCACCGGCTGGTCGTTAGGCGGCGCAGTGGAATACAGGTTCACTCCCAGGCTTTACGGCGGCGCGCTGGGGCAGATAGACCGCTCCGCGTACTACACGCCTAACTATGGCATCCTGTACTTGCGCTACATGTTCGATGCGCAAACCGGCCCGGTTCCATACCCGCCGGATCCGGTCAAGGCATATTCGCGCTTCTGACCGGGCAAATCGCGGGCTGGCTCAGGAAACTGCATGCCATGAGCTAAGACGGGTCATACTCGACCCACTCGTCTCCCTTGGTGCGGATATAGAATTGTTTACCGCGCCGCATTACGACCACGTCCTCGTTTTCCGCAATGGAATTCGTTTCGGGCAGATCACGCGCGTAATCTGCCATGCTCAAATGGTTTTTGCTGAAAGGGGTGATGGTGATGAAATTGGCAAGCAGTTGCGAGATGGCAAGATAGCTTGTGGGCCGGGTGACCAGGAAAGGCTGGGCGGCGGGGTTGTCGGGCAACCCGATCAGCTTGATGCCGACCGGGACAGTTGAAATGCGCGGAGTGGGAATCTCGCGCAGCCCGGAGATTTGCATCTTGTCGCCGCGTATCGAGGCGCCGTGCTCGGCGACGAATACTACAACAGCGCGCCGCCCTGAAGCCTGCAGTACGCTGAAGAACCTGTCCATATCCTTGAGCAATTGATCCAGGCGCGAGGGATAGATTTGCATGCTGTTGCTTCGATGCCCAGAGTAATAGTTGCCATCGTGCAGACTGATGCTGTTGTAAAACAGTGCCACGCGCGGAACAGGGGATTTCTGGCGGGTTCCCCACCATTTTGAAAGGACGGCGAAATCTTCGTGCACCGGCGAGCCATCGAAACTTTGCAGGTAAGGCGGCAGACCCTTGATGTCAAACGGCTGCGCTTTAAGGCCGCCGAGGTCGCGCACGTCCCCGATAAAATTTCCATAATGACCGTCGTGGTTCATCGCCAGTTGCCGCTCAAAGCCGATTGCATTCAGGTTGTCGAAGGTCAGACATTGCGGCGGCGCGGGGTCGTATAACGCCTTGTGCCGGGGCTGGCCGCAACTGCCGCGCAGCAGGCGGATGGCTGCGGGCCCGCTGTAGGAAGCCGCCGAGTTGAAGTTTGTGAACACGATGTCGAAGCGCTTGAACAGCGGATTGTCGCGCTGTTTGGTGAAATCCAGGTCGTCCCAGGAGAGGGAACAGATTTGCAGGATGATGATGTCAAAAGGGGCATCCTGTTGCGGCGGGGTGGAAAAAGAAACGTTGCGCCCGCCTTCTTCGCTGTAAAACGCAGCCAGTTGGGAGTTCAGGGTGGCATTGTCCGGTTTGCCGGATGTTATGTTTGCGGCAGGAATATTTAATTCAGCCGTGTTTAGGCCGGGCTTGGGCGTGCCCTGTCCGATTGAAAACAGCGGCGCCAGCATGGCGATGAAGATGATGGAGGAGACGCGGAATTTTTTTGCTATGAAGTAATAAGCCACGAACACCAGCGCCAGTTCGCCAATTACCAGTGGATTGATGAGGCGCCCTGCCAGTTCCAGCAGATAGGCAGGACTGAAACCTTCCACCATCGAAGCTTGCGAGAATACGCGCTCGATGGGCGGCAGCCAGGTATCGTAGTAGAACAGTGCGATTCCTGCCGGAATGGCGGCTACTTGCCTGTATAGCAGAAGGCGCTTGCGGCTGGCGTATTTCTCCGGGATGGGGACGACGAGGAATACGGCGAATGCCAGGTTGGGCCAGACATGAAAATCCATGTAATGGCCGAAGTACAGGAACAGCTTGGTGATGAAGTATAAATCCCACAAGCCCATGGCCGCTTCCCCTTGTCCAGTTGTTTCCCTCGGGCCTTTTCCGCTATGGTGCGCAAATCATGCCGGATCGGAACAGACTTATAATTTTGGAATATGCTCGAGTCCGGCTATTTTCTCTTCATGTAGAAAATGTATTCCCCGTTTTCCACGGATGCTGAGAGCAATTCGTTTCCAGTTTGCCTGGAGAATGCCTCCATGTCCTTGGTGGAGCCGGGGTCGGTGGCGATTATCTTAAGCACCTGGCCGGGCGACATGGCGCTCAGGGATTTTTTTGTTTTCAGGATGGGGAGGGGGCAGCTCAAGCCGCGTGCATCCAGTTCATTATCTGCTTGCATGTTTTAGCCTCCGGTAAGGTTTCATTCTACTTCGTTTTGCCGGAAAATCCATCCGGATAGTGGGCACCGGGAAACAGTGCTTCAGGCCATCAGGTCTTCAGGTCTGGGCCCAGGGCAGGCCGTCGTGGCGCCAGCCGTTGGTGGAATTGCGGTGATGCCGTTCATCCAGCTCGCCTTCGAAGCCGTGCAGCACATTGTATATATCGCTGAGCCCGGCTTTTTCCAGGGCATTTCCGGCATCTATCGAGCGCTTGCCCGAACGGCAGATCAACACCACCGGGCGGTTCGCGCTGGCGGCTTTTTTCACGTGGCCGGTAAAATCCGGGTTGATTTCCCAGTCCGGGCCGTCAACCCAGGGGATCAGCATCGAACCTTCCGGATGTCCGACGAACATGTGCTCTATCTCGCTGCGCACATCTATGAACACCGCTTCGGGATTGGATTTCAGGAAGTCGTATGCTTCTTTGGGAGTCAGATGTTTCACGGCAATGCTCCTGGTATCATGGTTAGGCTTGTATTGCCGCCCGTTCAGCCGCCTGCACAGTGTTTGCCACCAGCATGGTGATCGTCATCGGGCCCACGCCGCCGGGCACCGGGGTGATCCATCCGGCGGTTTCCTTGGCCGATTCGAAATCCACATCGCCGCACAGCTTGCCGTCGGGCATGCGGTTGATGCCCACGTCGATCACCGCCGCGCCGGGCTTGATCATGTCGCCGGTGATCATTTTCGCCCGGCCGGTGGCAACCACGAGAATATCGGCGTCGCGGGTGAATTTCGCAAGGTCAACGGTTTTGGAGGTGCAGATGGTCACCGTGGCATTCTGCGCCAGCAGCATCAGCGCCATCGGCTTGCCCACGATATTGCTGCGGCCCACCACCACTGCATGCTTGCCCTCGATGGATATGCCGGATTTTTCCAGCAGCTTCATCGCGCCGTAAGGCGTGCAGGGCGCGAAGCGCATGTTGCCGGTGACCAGCGCGCCCACGTTGACGGGATGGAAGCCGTCCACGTCCTTGTCCGGGCTGATGGCTTCCAGCACTTTGTTGCTGTCGATGTGCCTGGGTACCGGCAATTGCACCAGTATGCCGTGAATTTTCGGGTCGGCGTTCAATGCGGCGATGCGCGCCAGCAGCGTGGCCTCGGGCGTGTCGGCGGAAAGCACGATGTGCTCGGAATGCAGCCCCAGCTCGGCGCAGGCTTTTACCTTGTTGGCGACATAAACCTTGGAAGCCGGATCTTCACCGACGATGATGACAGCCAAGCCTGGCGTCGTGCCGCGCGCCTTCAGCGCATCCGCGCGTAATTTCCATTCGGCGCGCACTTCCTGCGCAATGGTCTTGCCGTCTATGATGCGAGCTGTCATCCTGGTTCCTTATCGAGAGTTAGCGCGTATTTTATCCGCAGATGGCCCGGTGAGGAAACACAAGTCCACGGAGCTTGCCGGGCGGGGGTTCCAGGATAACTGACTGCTTTGACTATTTTCTGCTTTTGGGGGCAGAAGTGCTTGCGGGTGAATCGAAATGGAAGTTCAAGCCGAAGCTGAGGCTGTTCGATTTAAGCTTGAGGCCGCCGGAAGAGGGGGTTGTGGACGACCATTCACCCTCCAGGCTCCAGCTTGGCGCGAATTTGTACATCAGCCCCAGCCCGCTGTTGGGGCTGCCCGCACTGTAACCGGAAAGCGCCCCGGTTCCCTGGGTGTGGTCGTAACCCAGCCGGGCATAGGGCATCAGGCTATCCAGGGGCACACCGATTTTCAGGCCCAGGCCATAGGCATTGCTGCCGTATTGCCCGGCAGGCGCATGAGTTGCGTCCTTATTGGCGTCAACATGGCCTTCCACGCCCAGCATGACCGAACTGCCGACTTTCCAGCCATAGCCGCCTGACAGTCCGTAAGCGGGGGAATTGGCGGGAGATGACATCAAGGCGCCGCTGGTGCTGGAGTGGTTGAGGCCGAGATCGCCGCCCACATAGCCGCCCGCAAAGCCGTCCGCCGCAGCATTGCCTGCTGCGGCCAACGCTGCCACGAGAGCAGTTGCCGGTATGATGTTCATGATCTCAAAAACTCTCCGCCGAAACTGCCCGGAGCCCCAGATGACCCAGGAAGGCACAGGCAGCTTGTAAATATAATTTCAGAGAATTTTACTCCACATTTGGCCTGGGGCCAAAATGCCATGTGGCGTTTATGCCACGGGGAGTTTATTGCGGTTCGCTGTCCGGCAACACCGGGGTATGGTCCAGCTCCACGCGCTCAATGCTGATAAACCGTTTGGAGATTTTCTGGCTGGTAATTTGCACGTCTTGCGCGTCTTCGTGTGCTTGGCGAATGTGGTCGGCGAGCTTTTTCATGCGCTCGTCGAAGCGGCCAAACTCCTTGCCCAGCTTGCCCAGTTCATCCTGAATGATGTGCACCTGCTTGCGCGTCTCCACATCCTTCATTACCGCGCGCGCCGTATTCAGCACGGCCATCAGCGTGGTGGGCGAGACCACCCACACGCGCCGCTGCATGGCATAGTCCACCACGTCCGGATGGCGCGCATGGATTTCGGCAAACACCGCCTCGGCGGGCACGAACATCACCGCGCCGTCCGAAGTCACGTCCGGGATGATGTATTTGTCGGCGATGTCATCCACATGCTTTTTGATGTCCGCCTTGAACTGGCGTGCGGCCAGCGCCCGCTCCACCTCGGTGCCGTCGAACATGCGGTGATAATTTTCCAGCGGAAACTTCGCATCCACCGCCACCATGCCCGTAGGCGCCGGCAGCTTCAGCACACAATCGGCGCGCGTGCCATTGGGCAGCGTGTATTGAAATTCGTAAGCGTTGGCAGGCAAAATATTGCGCACCAGCCCCTCAAGCTGCACCTCGCCAAACGCCCCGCGCGAACGCTTATCGCCGAGCAACTCCTGCAAGCTCACCATATTGGTGGTCAGCCCGTCTATCTTCTTCTGCGCCTCGTCTATGGTCGCCAGCCGCGCCATCACACTCACGAAAGTCTCGTTGGTCTTCTTGAAACCCTCATCCAACCGCTCGTTCACCTTGCCGCCGATTAACTCCAGCCGCCCATCCACCGTCTTCGAAAGCGTCTCGATACTGGTCGCCAAATGCTGCGTCGCATTGCGGAAAGAATTCTGAATCAACTCCTGATCGGCGCGCCCCTGTTCCGCCAGCTTCGCCAGCGTCTGCGTAATCATCTCGGTGCGCAATGCAGCGATGGCATCGCGCGTGGCGCGCAACTCCTCACCCACCGCCGCGCGCAGCCGCTCCGCCTCCGCCGCCTGCGCCGCAATCAACCTGTCGCCCTGCTTATTCAGCCCATCGTGCAGGTCGTTGAGCATCGCCCGATGCTGCTGCTCCAACACCTGCGCCGCGCGCGCAGGCTGGCGCTGCTGCATCACCAGCACCACCACGACCAACACCAGCACAGCAGCGATTAACAAAATTTCCAGCATGATTGTTCAGGGATAAAAGATAGCGCGCAGTATAAAGCATCGCGCGTAAATGTAGGGCGGGCTTCGACCGCCGAAAACAGTTGTCGGGCATAGCCCGACCTACGCCTGCTTGTGGGATGCGGTGAGCTTGCGAACCGCATCAATCATGACGCATCACCCGCGAACGATGCGGTTCGTGCCTCACCACATCCTACGAGCTTTTAATAGCGCCAAACCAGATAGCCATAATGATGAAACTCCATAGATAGCCAAGCAAACCAATAGCTATGTATATTTGCCATCGGCTTTTTTCAAATGCCTTTCCTAAGCTGAACATGCCATGCATAACTGCCAAGACGGAAAGACAAAAACCAATGATGATTATCGTCGCGCTAGCGATGGTGCTCGACATTGGGTGAACGGGAGTTATTAGCTCTTTGAATTTCTCCACCGAAGCACCAATTACCATAACAGCACCCCCAGTTAGCAAGTTCTTGATACTCTCAAAAATGGCTTTAACTTTTTTGTCTAAAACGTCTTCCATAAAGGTACCTTGCTGTTTATTGTCGAAGTTAAAAGTCCGGTTGGGCTTCACGATGCTCAGCCCAACGAACTATATCTCTCAGTGGCGGTCTTGCTTGTCCGGCAGGAACAATTCCGGGTCAACCATAGCGCCGTTGAGCACGACGCTCCAGTGCAGGTGCGGGCCGGTGGCGCGCCCGGATTTTCCGGAAAGCCCGATGCGCTGGCCCTTGCCGACAGCCTCCCCGGTTTTTACATCTATCCTGGAAAGGTGGCAGTACATGGTGATCAGCCCGTTGCCGTGGTCGAGGAAGATGGTGTTGCCGTTGAAGAAATAGTCGCCCACCGCCAGCACCCGGCCTTGTGCGCTCGCCTTGACAGGCGTGCCCCTCGCGGCCACCACGTCCAGCCCGGCATGGGGTAAGCGCGGTTCGCCGTTGAAGAAGCGGCGCAGGCCGAAGCGGCTGCCCAGCTTCCCTTTGACGGGCAATTCCAGACCCAGGTCGGTATATGGCGCTTCCTGCCAATGAAGTTTCAGTTCCTTGATGGCCGCTATTTCGCGCTCGGCGCGGGCCTCGTCGGCGGGGGACAGCTGTACTTTGCTGTTGTCCTTGAGCTTGATGTGCTGCTCGGGATAATCCTTTGGATTCACTTCAAAGCGCAGCGCTTTTGTTTCGCCGGAAATCCGGGCGCGCAACTCGTGCGATCCCGGCGCCATATCGAGCGCGAGGCCAACCACTGCATACCATTGACCATGGTCAGAGGCGACAAGGATGGGCTGTTCCCCCAGCCATGCCTGCGGCCTTTGCACGACGGTTGAGGCATTGCCGAGCGGAACCAGCGCCACGCCGCCGGGCACACTGGAAGCGACCGGGAGCCCCGCATGTGCAAGCAGCGGCCAGGCCAGCAAGAGCAGGGCCAGCTTTGTGCAAATGCGGGGCATGCCGGTCATGTGTGCTATTTCTTGAACGCCTTGGCCATGAACGCCATTCCCTTGCTCCAGGAATCCTTGTCCGCCGCTTCGTTGTAGGACATCGGCAGATTGAACTCTTTACCGTATTTGTCCGCCTCCGGGCTGGTGAAGCTGTGCTGTGCGCCGGGGTAGGTGACAACCAGGGGTTTCACGCCGGCCTTTTTCATTTCCTTGCGGAATGCGGCAACTGTCTCGGCGGGAATGAAGGGGTCGGCTTCGCCGGTGAACGATGCGATGCGTGCCTTTACCTTGCCCCGTTCAGCCGGGTGCTGGGTGCCCAGGCCGCCGTGAAAGCTTTCCACCACCTTGAGCGGTTCGCCGAGGCGCGCCATGTTGAGCACCACGCTGCCGCCGAAACAATAGCCGATCGCGCCGATGTTATTGCCATCCACGCTTTCTTCCTTCTTCAGCAACTCCAAGGCAGCCTCAAACCGCGCCTTGGCCAATTCCTCGTTTTGCGCCACTTCGCTGGAGAATTTCTTGGCGTCGTCCGGGTGATGCGCCTGCTTGCCGTCGCCGTACATATCCAGCGCCAGCGCAGTGTATCCTTGTTCCGCCAGCATGTGGGCGCGCTTGCGCGCATAGTCGTTCAGTCCCCACCACTCATGCACCACCAGGATGCCGGGACGCTTGGCTTTTGATGCATCGTCCCAGGCGATGTAGCCCTTGAGCTTGACGCCGTTTGCCTCGTAGGCCACTTCCTTTTCCTGGATTGCCGCGTGGGACGCAGCAGCAAACACCATCAAACCTATCATCATCAGGATTTTTTTCATCGTATCCTCCGCAGGAATTCAAAAAGAAAAACCATGCGCGCAGCATGGTGAACGACAGGTATTGCAATTAACAGCTTAACCGATTTTCCCTGGTTTAACTATGCGGGATGCGATACCGAATTTCCCTGTTTTCCATGCTTTACTGTATTGCAGCGGAACAATTCCAGGGGGAAAATACTGATACTTCTGCGCCCAGGAGCTTCATCCATGGCCAATCAGCTTATCAACGAGACTAGCCCTTATTTGCTGCAACACGCGGGCAACCCCGTGGATTGGCATGCCTGGGGTCCGGATGCGCTGCTTCTTGCGCGCAAGCAGGATAAGCCTATTCTGCTCTCTATCGGTTATTCGTCCTGCCACTGGTGCCATGTCATGGCGCATGAGTCGTTCGAGGATGCCGAGGTCGCAGCGCTGATGAACGCGCTGTTCGTCAACATCAAGGTGGACCGCGAGGAGCGTCCCGACCTCGACCAGATTTACCAGGCGGCGCATTACCTGCTGGTGCAGGGCAGCGGCGGGTGGCCGCTGACCATGTTCCTGACGCCGGACGGCACGCCGTTTTTCGGCGGAACTTACTTCCCCAGGTGGGATAGCCACAACCTGCCCGCATTTCCCGACGTGCTCCGGCGCACCGCCCAAGTGTATAAAGAAAAGCGCCATGAGGTGGCCTTGCAGAATAAGGAACTGAGTGCAGCACTGGCAGCAACCCTCCCACAGCACGATGCTTCCGCTGCAGCCCTGCACGATGCGCCTCTGCATCTTGCGGTCGCGCAGCTCGGCGAGAATTTCGACCCTGTGCACGGCGGCTTCGGTACTGCGCCCAAGTTTCCGCAACAGCCTGAGCTGGATTTTTTACTGCGATGCGGCGCAGCCGACAAGCGCGCCCGGAACATGGCGCTGCACAGCCTGGAGCAGATGGCGAACGGGGGTATCTTCGACCAGCTCGGCGGCGGCTTCTGCCGCTACAGCGTGGACGAATACTGGAATATTCCCCACTTCGAAAAAATGCTCTACGACAACGGGCAGTTGCTTGCCCTGTACGGCGACGCTTGGCAATGCAGTGCGAATCCGCTGTTTGCGAGCATCGCCAAGCAAACGGCCGCGTGGGTGATGCGCGAAATGCAGGCGCCAGAGGGCGGCTACTACTCGTCGCTGGACGCCGACTCGGAGCACGAGGAAGGGAAATTCTACGTGTGGCAGCGCGACGAAATACGCAGCTTGCTCAGTGCGCAAGAATATGCCGTGGCCGAGCTGTATTACGGATTGGATCGCGCGCCCAATTTCGATCAGCTCGCCTGGCATCTGCATGTCAGCCTGCCCTTGAACGAAGTGGCGGCCAGCCTGCACATAACCGCGGAAGAGGCGATGGAACGCTTGTCCAGCGCAAAGCAGAAATTGTACACGGCTCGTGCGAGGCGGGTACGCCCGGGACGCGACGAGAAAATCCTCGCGTCATGGAATGGGTTGATGATAACCGGCATGGCGCGTGCCGCGCGCGCCATGCAGCGCCGCGACTGGCTGGAATCGGCGCGGCGCGCCATGGATTTCTTGCGCAGCACCCTGTGGCGCGACGGAAAATTGCTTGCCACTTGCAAGGACGGCAACGCGCATCTCAACGCCTATCTTGACGACCATGCCTTCCTGCTGCAAGCCGCGCTTGAACTGATGCAGGCCGGGTTTCGCCGCGAGGACCTGGATTTTGCGACGAAGCTTGCAGATGCGCTGCTGGAGCGCTTTGAGGACCTGCAGGGCGGCGGTTTCTACTTCACCAGCCACGACCACGAGGAGCTGATCCAGCGCCCAAAGACCGGCCAGGATAATGCCATGCCTTCAGGCAACGGCATTGCAGCCCTTGCCTTGCAGCGCATGTCCCTGATTACCGGCAAGCTGGAATATGCACATGCGGCGGAACGCTGCCTGAAACTGTTCTTCCCGGCGATGCAGCAGGCGCCAGCCTATCATGGCAGCCTGTGCGGGGCGCTTGCGGAAAATTTGCAGCCCCCCTCGCTACTCATATTGCGCGGAAAGCCGGATGGCTTGGCCGTTTGGCAGGGCGAGTTGCAGCGGCGATATTTGCCAAGCCTGGTGACGTTAACCCCGCCCGAAAATACCGGCGGACTGCCGGGGCCGCTCGCTAAGCCAGCGGCGGAGCAGGCCACTGCCTGGCTGTGCACAGGCACGCAATGCCTGCCGCCGATTACGCGAATCGAAGAGCTTCACTCCGCGCTCGGCCATGCATGAAACCGGCCTTAGTGCCGGAACTTCTCGGCGCAGGCGGCAATATCCTTGTCGGATTTGGAACCTGCTTCCAGGCATTGGGTGACATCCCCGCCCTTGCGCTTTTCCAGCGGAATGGATGACTTGGGCACGGCGGGGGCGGCTTGCTGATCGCCGGATGCCGGGGTGGTAGATGGGACTGCCGATCCAGCCTGGCTGTCAGCATCTGCCGCCCGTGCCTGTGCAACGGTATCCGGCGCACCGGCGCTATCCTCGCAAGCCTGGTCGCCCATGGCGGCCCTCTTGGCCTTCACGGCTTTCATGATGCCGCGTCCCATGCGCGTGCTCGCCTGGTTGTATTCCTCTACGATGGCAGCGTAGATGACTTCATGGATATGCCTTGAGTTTTCCTTCTCGTATATCCTGAGATATTCGGTCAGGTCCGCATCGCTCACATCACGGTAGGTGTAGGCCAGGATGGTTGTCGCCAAACTAACCATATTTTCCTTGTTGGCGTTGAGTTTTGCTTCCATGGAAGCTTCGGCATTTTTCAGTTGCTCTTCCGTCACGCATTTATTGTTGGCGCCGGCCATTCCGCGCATCATGCCTTTGCTGACGATAAGCCTGGATGTAAACATCAGGTCGCTGGTGCGGCTTGCCACATCCAGACGATGCAGCAGATCCGTGCGCTGTGCGGAAAGCGGGTTGGTCCCCAGCTGCGTGTTATAAGCGGAAAATTCCTGTGGGGATGGATCGTCTTTCGCTTCGAGTTCAGCCATGCGCCGGGCCACCGGGGTGGACAGGTCGGCCAATAATTCCTGGTAGTTCTTTTCGTTGTAATCCTTCTTCATCGCACGGATGACGCGCCCGGTAAATCCGTCAGGCGTGAATGCCTCTTTCGCGCTGTTCTCCATGGCCTGTCGCAAATCGGAGGAGAGGTGTTCGTTTTTCTCCAGGCCGCTGCTAAAGCCATCGATAAAACTCGCGGGCAACCCTTCGAGGCCTTTTTTCATGCCCGAAACGGTCAGAATGTCGGCGATTACCTTGCTGGAGTTGGTGGACTTGCCAGAGTTGGGTGTCTTCGCAGCAGTTTCCTGCGCCGGAGCGGGTTTGCCTGCCTCTGCCGCCATGGCAGGGCCCATCAAGCTTGCGAACAGCACTACGATAGCCAGTCTGGTCATCACTGCAATCTCCTTATGCATAATCCGATGAATGAATTTACTGTCGCTGTCTTACTCAATGCAGTACTACGTGTGATTGCGAGGAAAAACCCGGCATCACGCTGGCAGCGCCCGCGCCGAATTTCTTGGCCAGCCTGTCGGCAAAGCCTTCCCGGGTGGTGTAGTCCACGATATTTTCGGCCTTGATTACGTCGCGCGCAACCGATTCCACGCTGCCCATGCCATCGGCCAAGCCCAACTCTATGCCTTTTTGCCCCGTCCAGATCAGGCCGCTGAATGTTTCCGGCGTTTCCTTCAGGCGCTTGCCGCGCCCCTCCCTCACCACGGTGATGAACTGCTGGTGTATTTCGGCGAGCATCTTTTTGGCGATTGCGGCCTGTTTCGGGTCAAACGGGGAGAACGGGTCAAGGAAGCCCTTGTTTTCGCCAGCGGTCAAAAGACGGCGCTCCACGCCCAGCTTTTGCATCGAGCCGGTGAAGCCAAAGCCGTCCATCAGTACGCCGATGGAGCCGATCAGGCTGGCCTTGTTGACGTAGATCTTGTCTGCCGCAGCCGCCACATAATAGCCGCCGGAGGCGCAAATGTCCTCCACCACCACGTACAGCGGAATATCGGGATACTTGGCGCGCAGGCGGCGGATTTCATCATTGATCGCGCCTGCCTGCACCGGGCTGCCGCCGGGGCTATTGATGCGAAGGATCACCCCTTGGGTGTTCTTGTCCTTGAAGGCTGCCTGCAAGGCTTCGATGATGTTGTCGGCATTGGCGGATTTGTCCGCCGAGATTTCTCCGGTCAGTTCCACCAGCGAGGTGTGCTTGCCGGCGAGCGCGGCTTCGTTCTTCATGTCGCGCAAGCCCAGGAACATGAGCAATACAATAAGCAGGTAGGAAAATGTCAGGATCTTGAAAAAGATACCCCAGCGGCGAGCGCTGCGCTGTTCCTGGAGCGCCGCCATGGCAAGTTTTCCCAGTACTTCGCGTTCCCAATTGCTGTTTTGTTGTTCCGGCATGGCCCCTCTCCTTATTTAACCGGTATGCAGTATATCAGGCAAGCCCCCGGAACCATGAGCGAAATCCCGCAAAATCATCCAGCAATGCCAAGGGGGCCAGTTCGCGCAACTGACCTGCAGGGTGGGCACCGTGGGTCATGCCGACCGCATCCACCCCGGCGTTGATTGCCATCTGCAAGTCATGGGTGGTGTCGCCCACCATCAGCACGCGCTCCGGTTCCACTTCCAGTTCTTCCATGATTTCCAGCAGCATCGCCGGATGCGGCTTGGAAAAAGTCTGGTCAGCCGTGCGCGTGGCATGAAAATATTCCGCCATGCCGGACGACCTCATTGAATGCTCCAGGCCGTTGCGGCTTTTGCCGGTCGCCACGGCCAGCCGGTATCCCGCTGCGTGCAGCTCGGCTATGGTCTCGCGCACCCCGTCGAACAGGGAGATGTCCCCGTCCTGAGCGAAATAGTGGTGGCGATAGCGCTCCACCAGCGGCTGGATCATTTCCTCGGGAGCATCCGGCACGGCGTGGCGCAAGGCTTGCTGCAAGCCCATGCCGATCACATACCGCGCCGCCTCGTCGCTGGGAACGGACAAATTCAGGTCGCGGCACGCCCTCTGGATCGAGTTGGTGATTACCGCCGTGGAATCCACCACCGTGCCGTCCCAATCGAAAACGATCAAATCGTAATGCTTATTCATATACTCTCGCCCAAGAAACCCCATGATGGCATGAGGCTCCGCCGGAACCGCAAGGTTCCATAAAAACAGGGATTTTAACATCTTTGCTTGCCCGCTCCGCCAACAAGCTCTAGCATGCGCGCCATGAATACGATACCTGCCGATTGGCTGATTTACTGCCGCCCCGGATTCGAGCGCGATTGCGTGGAGGAGACCCAGGCCAAACCCATCGAAGTGATCGAGGGCAGCGGCTTCGTGCTGCTGCAAGGCAAGCCGCGCCTGGCTTACGCGCAACTCGCCTTCGCGCGTCAACTGATCCGGCTGCATGGGGAAATACCAGTCTTGCCTGAGCGTGACCGCCTGACGCCCTTGCTGGCCGCGATACCCGGTGTTCCGGAAAAGTTCGGCGCTCTTTTCCTTGAGACGCCCGACACCAACGAGGGCAAGACTCTCTCCGGTTTCACCCGGCGCTTTCAGCCGCTGCTCGAAACGGAATTAATCAAGGCAGGACGCCTGGAGAACACCCCCAGCCTGCCGCGTCTGCACATTTTTTTTCCGGATGACAGCCGCGCCCTCATCGGCAGCAGCGACCCGCGCAACAGTGCGTCCTCGCATATGGGCATCCTGCGCCTGAAAATGCCGCATGATGCCCCCAGCCGTTCCTATCTCAAGCTGGCAGAGGCATTTGAAGTTTTTCTCACCAGGGAAGAGCAGGCGCAATGGCTCAAGCCCGGCTTGACTGCCGTGGATCTGGGGGCTGCGCCCGGCGGCTGGACCTGGCAACTGGTGCAGCGGGGGCTAAAGGTCATTGCCGTGGACAACGGCCCCTTGAAGGGCGCAGCGGCGGAGCATCCCGCCATCAGGCACCTGCGCCAGGACGGCTTCCGCTACCGCCCGCAGCGCCCGGCGGACTGGCTTGTCTGTGACATGGTGGAGCAGCCGCGGCGTGTTGCTGCACTCATGACCGAATGGATAGCTTCGGGCTGGTGCACCCGGGCCATCTTCAACCTGAAACTCCCAATGAAAAAGCGTGTTTCGGCTCTGCGCGAAGCCTTGGACATCATGCAGGGCACGCTCGATGCAAGAGGGCTGAAATATCGTATTGCGGTGAAGCAGCTCTATCATGATCGCGAAGAGGTGACGGTGTTCCTGGCGAAAGCAAAGCGGTAGCCTATCAGGCCGGACATTTCGCCGAAGCAGAAGAGGTGTGGCGTTGCTATCCCCAGTTGATAGTCCTCGATAAAGCTTGACTAATAAACTCAAGTATGTATACTCTACATGCCACTTTTTCAAGGCAAGCGTTTTCAGTGGCGGCTTTTCAAGCTGAAAAAGGAGACCTATCATGGAAACCGTTTTTGAATGGAGCAGTTCGTCCCTGTTGATGATATTCCTCGTTATCGCCCTGTTGATACCGGGAATCGTGATGTACTTCGACGACGACCAATATCACCATCTGCACTAAATCCGGCGGGCAAGGCTTCCGGAGAGGACTCTGGGAGCCGCCTCCGGTTCACTGAGCAAGGAGGAAGCCATGAGCAGCATATGGAATAGCATCCTGTTCTTTATCGCGCTGGTGATGTTCACGTTATTGTTGGGCGTGATATTTTTCCCAGGACATTAGACCGGTAGCTCTACAGAGACACCTCATTTGACATCTCACCAACGGCCAGGCAAGGGCAGGGCCGTTGGTTGTTCTGCGTGCGCAAGCTTCCAGTCATAGCCGGTACAGAACGGCAATGGACTAACTGAATTCCCCGGATTTATACTTTGTGCCCCTTCCAGAGTAAACTGTCTGACTACCATGCCCAGTCCGCTATTTTCTCCGCTGCACCTGCGCAAACTTGTGTTGCCGAACCGCATCGTAATCGCCCCGATGTGCCAGTATTCCGCTGTGGACGGCAATGTGGGCAACTGGCATGTGATGCATCTGGGGCACTTGTCGCATAGCGGCGCAGGTCTGCTGATTATCGAGGCAACCGGCGTAGCGCCCGAGGGGCGCATCACGCCGAACTGCCCAGGTCTATGGAGCGACGCCAACGAGGCGGCGTTTGCACGTGTGCTGAAAGCGGTGCGCCAATATTCCTCCATGCCCATCGCCATCCAGTTGGCACATGCGGGGCGCAAGGCTTCCTGCGCGGTGCCGTGGCAGGGCGGCAAACAGTTGCCGCCTCAATCCGGCGGCTGGACGACAGTTGCGCCCTCGGCACTGCCGTTCAATGAAACCGATCCCGCGCCGCTCGCGCTGGATATTGCAGGAATTGCGCGCATCCGCGAGGCCTTCGTGCAGGCCGCGAGGCGTGCCGACCGTTTGGGCATAGACGCCGTCGAAATCCATGCGGCGCACGGCTATTTGCTGCACCAGTTTCTCTCGCCGCTCGCCAACCGGCGCAACGACGAATACGGCGGCAGCCTGGAAAACCGCATGCGCCTCGTGCTGGAGGTGTTTTTCGCCGTGCGCGCTGCCTGGCCGGAGCATAAGCCGCTGGGCATACGCATCTCAGCCAGCGACTGGGTGGATGGCGGATGGGATCTTGAGCAGACCCTGAAACTGGCCGCAGCCCTGAAAACGCTGGGCTGCGACTATATCCATGCTTCCAGCGGCGGCCTTTCACCCAGTCAGCAAATCGCGCTGGCGCAGGGCTACCAAGTGCCGTTTGCACAAGCCATCAAGCACGAAACGGGGTTGACCACCATCGCGGTCGGTCTGATCACGGAACCCAGGCAGGCCGAGGCCATTGTGGCCGACGGGAGCGCAGACCTGGTGGCGCTGGCGCGCGGCATGCTCTACAACCCGCGCTGGCCGTGGCAAGCCGCAGCCGAACTGGGCGCGCAGGTGGCGGCCCCGCCGCAATATTGGCGTAGCACATCGGCCAACTTGTTCAAGCCTGGAAATTGAAAATTCAGGCCGTTGGCGGGTGTGGCTTCCATGCATTTCGTCTTGCTTAACACCTTGAAATAATGCTTTAATAATGGCTCAGTTTATGATATGGTTTAACAAAGTGCGCTAAGCCCGCGACTGTTTTTGAGGATT
>JBGPSQ010000038.1:0-18160 GCA_041490205.1 Gallionellaceae bacterium | reverse complement strand
CCAGCGCCAGGCAGGGGAAGCGCTCGAAATCGGGTGCTGTGAAATTGAGTTGTGCCACCTTGAACAAATCCAGCGGCGCCACGCCCGCATCCATGCGCTCCGGATAAGCCAGCGCATAAGCAATCGGGGTGCGCATATCGGGGTTGCCCAATTGCGCCAGCACCGAGCCGTCCACGTATTGCACCAGCGAATGGATCACGCTCTGGGGATGCACGACCACCTCTATCGTATCGGCGGGCGCATTGAATAGCCAATGCGCCTCGATCACTTCCAGCCCCTTGTTCATCATGGTGGCCGAATCCACCGAAATTTTCTTGCCCATGCTCCAGTTCGGATGCGCGCATGCCTGCTCCGGCGTGACGCTCTGCAAGCCGGAAAGCGGCGTGTTACGGAACGGCCCGCCGGAAGCGGTGAGCAGTATCTTGCTCACGCCGGAGGCGGCCATGTCGCCCGCATAATCGCGTGGCAGCGACTGGAATACGGCATTGTGTTCGCTGTCTATCGGCAGCAGCACCGAACCGCTGGCGCGCACCGCGTCCATGAACACCGCGCCTGCCATCACCAGCGTTTCCTTGTTCGCCAACAGGATTTTCTTGCCTGCCTTGGCCGCAGCCAGTGTCGGGCGCAGCCCTGCCGCACCCACGATGGCGGCCATCACCGCATCCACTTCAGCGGCAGCCGAAACCTGCTCCAGCGCCTCCACCCCGTACAATACTTCGGTCTGCAAACTGCTTGCCGCCAGGCGCTGGCGCAGCCGCTGCGCGGCGTCCTCATCCAGCAGCACGGCAAAGCGCGGCTTGAATTGCAGGCATTGTTCGAACATCAATTCGTCCTGGCGCTGAGCGGTCAGCGCGAACACGCGATAGCGATCCGCATGGCGCGCCACCACGTCCAGCGTGCTCTTGCCGATGCTGCCGGTGGAGCCAAGTATGGTCAGGTTAGTCATATTTCCCACTCAGCCCACCACCTTCAAAATTTTCACCAGCAGCAGCGCAAATACGGCCAGCGGCAAGGTGGATGTCAGCGCGTCGATCCGGTCCAGCACCCCGCCGTGGCCGGGCAACAACGCACCGCTGTCTTTCACTCCGGCCTGGCGCTTGATGGCAGACTCGAACAAGTCACCCTCAATCGAGAACGCCACCCACAGCCATGAGATCAGGATGAGCATGAATAAATTGCCCAAGTCATGCACCCGCCCGCTTCCCCAGCCTGCGAAGGCGACATAGCATGTCACCCCCAATATCGCGCCAACCACGCCCTCCCAGGTCTTGCCCGGGCTGATGCTGGGCGCAAGTTTGCGCTTGCCGAATTTCTTGCCGGAAAAAAATGCTGCGATGTCCGCTATCCACACCAGCGCCATGATGAAAAGCAACAGCCACGGGCTCATGGCACGCAGGTCTATCATCGCCAACCCTGCCGGAATCAGCACTACCCAGCCGATCAAGGCAAGCGCGACTGGCTGGCGCACATGCCACCCCAGCAGCAGCCAGGGCAACGCAACCGCCAGCCAGAACAGCGCAGACAGGGCATAAATGGACATTTGGAGCGGCAACAGATGCTCCCCGCCAGCCAATCCGTAACCGATGAGGCCCGCCATGACGGCAAAGGTCAGTCCCAGATATATCCATTCGCCGCTGCCGGAGAGTTTCGCCAGGCGCCCCCATTCAAAGGCTCCCAGCATCACCACGGCCAACGCCAGCACTGACCAGCCGAGAGAAGGCAGCGCAAACAGCGCAGCCAGAAACAAGGCCATCATGACCAGGGCGGTAATAACGCGTTGCTTAAGCATCCGGTTTGTCCTTGGCTGGTGATCCTGCGGCCCCACCCTCCCCCAACTGTTCGCTGGTGCGCCCGAAACGGCGCTCGCGCTGCTGGTAGGAATGGATGGCATGATCCAGGGCCGCGCGGTCAAAGGCGGGCCACAAGGTGCCGGTGAAATACAATTCGGTGTAAGCCAGTTGCCACAGGAGGAAGTTGCTGATGCGCTGCTCGCCGCCCGTACGGATGAACAAATCCGGCTCCGGCGCGTAGCTCATCGCAAGATGGGGTTCCAGGTCGTCTTCGTTGAAACCCGCGGCGCGTTCCGGATGCTCGCGCAGCATGGCCTGCATGGCCTGCATGACGTCCCAGCGACCGCCGTAATTGGCGGCGATGGTCAAGGTCAGCCCGGTATTTGCGGCGGTCATGCGCTCTGCCTCGGAGATTAATTGCTGGAGCGCACCGTCGAAGCGGCTGCGATCTCCGATGATTTTCAGCCGAATGTTGTTCTCGTGCATCCGGTGCATCTCGATTTCGAGCATTTTCAGGAACAACTGCATCAGGAAAGAGACTTCATCCGCCGGGCGGCGCCAGTTTTCGCTGCTGAACGCAAATACGGTGAGGTATTCCACCCCCAGATCCAGGCAGGATTTGATCATCTCGCGCAGTGCATCAACCCCGCGCTGATGGCCCGCGACACGCGGCAGGAAGCGTTTTTTTGCCCAGCGGCCATTGCCGTCCATGATTACGGCAATATGGCGCGGGATCCGGGAAACATCCGGGATGGCGCGGGTGGAACTGCGGAATAATTTCATTGTGGCATTCGGGAGAGGGGATTCGATGAAGGGGTTTCAGTACAGGTCAAGGCAACAAACTTCCACCCTTGAATCTTGCTCCCCGAATTTTTCCACATATCCTGCTGTCACACCGCCATCAAGTCCGCTTCCTTGGCGTGCAGGGCCTTGTCGATTTCGGCGATGAAGCGGTCGGTCAATTTCTGGACTTCATCCTGTGCACGGCGCTCTTCATCCTCGCTCACCGACTTATCCTTGAGCAATTTCTTGAGTTGCTCGTTGGCATCGCGACGTACGTTGCGCACCGCCACCTTGGCGTTTTCCGATTCGCCTTTCACCAACTTGATCAGGTCGCGGCGGCGCTCCTCGGTCAGCGCCGGCATGGGCACCCGGATCATGTTGCCGTTGGTGGCCGGGTTCAGGCCCAGGTCGGCGTCGCGGATGGCTTTTTCAACCGCCCCAACCAGGTTTTTCTCGAACGGCTGCACACCGATGGTGCGCGCATCGATCAGGGTCAGGTTCGCCACCTGGCTGATCGGCGTCGGATTGCCGTAGTAATCCACGTTCACATGTTCCAGAATGCCGGTGTGCGCGCGTCCCGTGCGCACCTTGCCGAAGTCCGCCTTCAATGTTTCCAGCGACTTGTTCATTCTCTGCTCGGTATTTTTCTTGATGTCAGCAATCATGGTCTAGCCTTTTCAGTTGTAGCGCACCAGCGTGCCCTCGTCTTCGCCCTGCACTACGCGCTTCAGTGCGCCGGGCTTGAAGATGCTGAATACGATGATGGGTAGCTTCTGGTCGCGGCATAGCGTCAGCGCCGTGGCGTCCATCACCTTGAGATCCTTGGTAATCGCCTCATCGAACGTCAGGCTGTGGTAACGGGTAGCCTTCGGGTCTTTCTTCGGGTCGGCGGTGTAAACCCCGTCCACCTTGGTCGCCTTGATGACGACTTCCGCGTCCATTTCCACGCCGCGCAACGCGGCGGCAGTGTCGGTGGTGAAGAACGGGTTGCCGGTGCCTGCACCGAAAATCACCACCTTGCCCTCTTCCAGGTAACGCAAGGCCTTGCCGCGAATGAACGGCTCCGCCACTTGCTCCAGGTTGAGCGCCGACTGCACACGGCATTCCATGCCCTGCTGCTTCATCGCATCGGCCAGCGCCATGGCGTTCATCACCGTGGCCAGCATGCCCATGTAATCGGCAGTGGCGCGATCCATCCCCGCCGCAGCAGGTGCTACGCCGCGAAAGATGTTGCCGCCGCCGATCACGATCGCAACCTGCACACCCAGCGCCGCCACCTCGCCGATTTCGGCAACGATGCGTCCTATTACGGCCTGGTTGATGCCGTAGCTGTCCTCGCCCATCAGGGCTTCTCCGGAGAGCTTGAGCAGAATGCGCTTGTACGGCTTTACCATCTAGTGTCAGCCCTTCTTTAAGGCAGCAGCGGCAGCAGCCACTTCTGCGGCATAGTCTTCCACCTTCTTCTCGATGCCCTCGCCCACGATAAACATCTGGAACGCGGTCACGGAAGCATTCTTGCTTTTCAGCAACTGCTCGATGGTCTGCTTGCCGTCTTCGGCCTTGACGAACACCTGGCCCAGCAGCGTCACTTCCTTGAGGAATTTCTGCACCGTGCCTTCGGCGATCTTTTCCAGCATCGCCTCGGGTTTGCCCGACTCGCGCGCCTTCTCGATGGCGATGCGGCGTTCGGTGGCGATGTCTTCGGGGTTCACGCCGGAAGCGTCCAGCGCCTTGGGTTTGCTCGCCGCGATTTGCATCGCAATGTCCTTGCCCAAAGCTTCGTCGCCGCCGGTGTAATCCACCATTACGCCGATCTTGCTGCCGTGCAGGTAGGAGGCCAGCTTGCCTGTCGTGGTCGCATAGCGCGCAAAGCGGCGCACAGTGATGTTTTCGCCCAGCTTCATCACCAGCGCCTTGCGTGTTTCTTCAACGGTGCCGGAACCATTGGCGATGGACATCTCGCCCAGCGCCGCGACATCGGCAGGCTTGTGCTGAGTCGCGGTCTGCGCCAGATTTTTGGCAAACGCGTTGAAGTCGTCATTCTTGGCAACGAAATCGGTCTCGCAGTTGATTTCCACCACCGCGCCGTTCTTGCCGTCGGCGGAGATGTATGCGGTAACCACGCCTTCGGCGGTCACGCGCGAGGCGGCCTTGCTCGCCTTGGCGCCACTCTTGATGCGCAGCAATTCTTCGGCGGCCTTGAAGTCCCCATTGGTTTCGCTCAGCGCATTTTTGCACTCCATCATGCCGAGGCCGGTCGCCTCGCGCAGTTCCTTCACCATGCTTGCGGTAATTGCCGCCATTATCTACTCCTGGAATGCCTGAAAATGAAAACTTAACTTGTAAAAAAAGGGGCTTCCGCCCCTTTTTGCCGTCCGGGCGGTTATGCCGCTTCAGCGGCCTGTTCGACCACCTCGTTGAGCGCCTGTTCGCGCCCTTCCAGCACCGCGTCGGCCATGCCGCGCGCATACAGGCGGATGGCCTGGCTGGAGTCGTCATTGCCGGGGATGATGTAGTCCACACCGAGAGGGCTATGGTTGGTATCAACAATGCCTACCACCGGAATGCCCAGCTTCTGCGCCTCGACGATGGCACCCTTCTGGTAGCCGACGTCTATTACGAACAAGGCGGAAGGCAGACCTTGCATATCCTTGATGCCACCCAGGCTGCGCTCCAGTTTTTCCAGTTCGCGCTGCATCATCAGACCTTCTTTCTTGGACAGCTTCTCCAGCGAGCCGTCCTGCATCATGGCCTCCAGGTCTTTCAGGCGCTTGATGGATTGCTGCACGGTCTTGTAGTTGGTGAGCATGCCGCCCAGCCAGCGGTAATCCACATAGGGACAGTTCGCGCGGGTCGCCTCTTCCTTGATGATCTCGCGCGCCTGGCGCTTGGTCGCAACGAACAGGATGGAGCCCTTCTTCGCCGCCAGCTTGCGCACGAAGTTCGCTGCATCGTTGTACATGACAACGGTCTTTTCCAGGTTGACGATATGAATCTTGTTGCGATGGCCGAAAATGTACGGGGCCATCTTGGGATTCCAGAAACGGGTCTGGTGACCGAAATGGACACCCGCTTCCAGCATTTGACGCATGGTTACTGCCATGATTACTCCTAGTGTTAAGGGTTAAGTTCTGCCACCCGTCAGCCTGACCCTCGCGGGCACCCCAACATGAACGGGCGGGGTAAATTGCCGCCATCCCGGCTTGCTGCATAACCAGCCATCTGGTTACCAGCTATCTGTTTAAAATCACTATCTGGCTGAAATAAACAGAAATTCAGGAACAGCAGGGCGGGCATTTTACATCATTCCACCCGCTTGCTCAACCACCCTGAAATCGGCAAATGGAATTACTTTTTCCCCGCCGTTTCAGGGGATGTCGCCAAGCACCGTCGCACATTAGCCGCAGTGCTTCCCCCGGTCTTGCCATCCGCAACGATTCAGGGCACGATGCGCCCCTGTACCATTCATACTCGCAACCTCATCGGGCTTCACATGAGAACACGCAACAGCATGCGCATCATTCAGGTCTGGATTACCGGGAGTTTCCTTTTTCTGGCGCTGCCAGCCACAGCGGCAGACGACTGGCCTTTCACCTTCGCCAAGCTCTCCATTCCCTCATCCGCCCGTGGCGGCGCGGCCAGCGAACCTCCGGCATCGGATTGCCAACCGGATTCATTCGACCCGCAGGTCACGAAGTATCGCCCCTCCGGCAACAAGGATGCTTCTCCCGCCATCTATCTGGTAGAAGGCACGGACGATGCCGTTACGATGACGATAGACAGCAGGGACAGGCAGGACGATGCCAAGACAGCCCTCCCTGAACCATACTCGGTGACCCGGTACATTTTCAAATGCGCGGGGAAATCCAGCGAAGTCCTCGAATTCAGGAAAAACGACAAGCGTTACGCGCTCTACACGCATGTCAGCCAGGCAAAATTTTCCCCAGACGGGAAAAAACTGGTGGTGTACAACTACGCGAAGCCCCACCATGGCTCCTGGCAATCGCTGCGCCGGGTGTTTGACATCCGCACCCGAAGGTACACCGACCTGCCCCTGATCATTGAAACCGCGGTCCTCGCGGATGTAGGCAACGAACGGATCGCAACATACGGCTCGCAGACCTTGAAACACGATCCCCACCGCCGGGTTGCCGCCATCTGGGGATTCGATGGAAAGCTGATCCAAGCGATATCCGGGCCCATGCAGCCTGCCACTGCCGACAAGCCAGGTTCAGATGACGCAGTCGGCCTGTTGCCGGACGACCCCGCCACCTTCTACCATCTCACGCGCACCGGCGAAAACGAGTGCACGCTCCGGCTACAGGACATCAAGCGTGCTGACGGGCGGCGCGCGATCCGGATCGCGGTTCCCGGCGCGGCAGCCGACCCTGCCGATGTCGGCATGCGTGTGCAGATCGACTTGTCAGGACTCAAATTGAACGGCGGGGCAATGAAATACCGCGTCTCCGCAAGCGGCAAGGGCAATGTTTCAGGCGATTGGGGCCCATGGCTGACAGGGGAGTGATCCTCCTGTCTGGCGACTGCCCGGGGATATTGCCGGTTAGCCGCGCGGATAACCCATGAAAGGCGTCGCTTCCGCCCTCATCGAGGCATTCAGATCGCTGCTCCACCCGAAGATGCTGGCCTTGGTCCTGTGGCCCATGCTGGTATCAGCGGTGCTGTGGACGGTGGCCGCTCTCGTATTCTGGGGACGCTGGGTTGATGTGCTGACCGGCTTGTCTCAATCGGCGCTGCTGGAAAAATGGCTCGGACATGATTTTTCCGCGACTGCGTCCCATTTCCTGATAGTCGTCATCCTCATCGTATTGCTGATCTCGGCGACCTATCTGACCGCGCTGGCGATCACGGCGATTTTTGCGATGCCTGTGATGGTAAGCCATGTCGCGCAGAAACATTACCCCGATCTGGAGCGCAAGAAAGGCGGCAGTACCATTGATGGCATCGCTAACACTGCCGTTGCCATCGGCGTGTATTGCGCCGGTATGGCGCTGAGCCTTCCCTTCTGGCTGTTTGGTCCACTGGCGATCGTACTGCCCGTCATCCTGATGGCCTACTTGAACCAGCGCCTGTTCCGCTACGATGCCTTGACCGATCATGCCAGCAAGGAAGAGTATGCCCAAGTGGTGGAACGCTCCCGGAAAAAATTCTACCTGCTGGGCACACTCGCCGGGCTGCTACAGTTCGTGCCGGTGTTGAATGTATTCCTGCCCGTGTATATGGGGCTGGCGTTCACCCACCTGTGCCTGGGGGAGCTGAAGCAAGTGCGTCAGGCCCCATAGCGGCATCGACCTACTGCGCGCCTTCCTTGCGCGTCGCGGGCGTCTCCAGGCTGATGCGGCCAAGCTTGCCGGCTCGGAATTCGGTCAGGAATATCATCGCGGCCTTGGGCAGATCCGGCCCGCCGCTTCCGCTTTTCAGGAAACAGCCGCGTTTCCGGGCGATGGCTTCCAGCACGTCCACACCATCCGCTCCTGCAACCTCGATGCCGTAACGTTCGGCCAGGCTGGCGGGATAACGCGCAAGCAGAATGCCCGCAAGATATTCGGCCACCTCCTCCTCGATCACGGCATTGCGCCCGATGGCGTGGATGGCGGCAAGCATCAGCCCGTCGGACGTCCGCTCGATTTTCGGCCACATCAGGCCGGGGGAATCGGTGAGCGTCGTGCGCTCGTTCAGGTTGTGGGTCTGCTGCGACTTGGTCACGGCAGGCTCATCGCCGACATGGGCCACACGGCGCTTGAGCAGCATGTTCATCAGCGTGGACTTGCCGACGTTGGGGATGCCCATGATCATCATGCGCAGCGGCTTGAGCGTGCTGTCGCGGTGCGGCGCGAGGGCCGCACACAGCTTGGGTACCCTGGCGGCATCGCCTGCATTCTTGCAGCTCAGGGCCACGGCTTTCACGCCTTTCTGCGCGTTGTAGAAATCAATCCAGGCGCGAGTCGCATCCGGGTCCGCCAGGTCGGCCTTGTTGAGTATTTTCAGGCAGGGGCGCTGCCGATGCTCGCGCAACTCCTTGATAACGGGATTGCAGCTCGCTTCCGGCGCGCGCGCGTCCAGCACCTCGATGACGACATCGATGAATTCCATGGTCTCGGCGGCTTTCTTGCGCGCCGAGGTCATGTGACCGGGGTACCACTGTATGGACATATTACGGAGTCTTTTGAACAAAGGTGGATTCTAACCTTTGCGCACCGCCAAGTCATATCGGTATGCAGGCTTAAATTTGACGCTGGGCTCATGGTTCAATATGCTGTGCTCCTGATTTCACACTCGCAACCCGATGGAACTCAAATTAAAGAATCGCCAGGACCTGAAAGCGCGCGCGCTGCTGCTGGGCGACCGGCTAGACCTGAAACTGTTCAAGATCGCCGATTGCCTGGCGACCACGCCGCTGACCTTGCAAGTAGATGCCGGGGGCGGCATCGCAGTGCTGTTCCGCTACGGCGTGGCGGTATTTTTTGGTGTGCCCACCCTGGACGAGGTGCGCTTCATCGAGATGCTCAAGCCGCTGCTGACCAACCCCTATGCGACACCGGAAATGGAGGAACTGGAAATCCACTCCGGCAAGGCCAGCATCGGCGTGCAGAGCGGAGCGGTGTCGCTGGACGATATTTCGCTGGAGAAGCTGCAGATCATCGCCGATGCCTTGAGCAAGAATCTGGTACTCACGCTGTATGAGAAAAAAGTCGCCGGGGAATTCGACAAGATCGAGCCGCTTGCGCAGGAGCTGGCTACGCACGGCAAGGTGAGCGCCGGGACCAGGAGCCTGCTGTCCAAGATCGGCTCCATGCTGTTGATCGAGCACCGCATGGTGGGGCGCGCGGAAATCGGCGACAAGCCCGAGACGCTGTGGAACTACCCGCATCTGGAAGGGTTGTATGCCAGCCTGGAAGATGAATTCGAGTTGATGGAGCGGCAGTCGGCGCTGGACCGCAAGCTGGGGCTGATTTCGGACACCGCCCAGACACTGGCCGATGTCTGGGACAACAAGCAACTGCACAAGCTGGAATGGTATGTGATCGGGCTGATTCTCTTCGAGATTTTCATCAGCTTGATCGAACTGAGCGGAAAATTCTGGAAATAACCCGACCCGCCTCCTTGCCGCCATTTTTTCGAACCCGGAAGATTTTTATCTGAAACAAGAAAGGCTTACAAAAACATCATGTTAAAGACGATACACATTGGACTTTTCGCCATGCTGGCCGCATTTGCTGCTCCCAATTACGCAGCCAATCCGGCCTGCCCGCCCACCCCCGAACAACCCACACCCGAGATGCTGCAATCCGCCATGCGCAATGCCAGCGACCACGGCTACCTGTGGCGCATCGGCAAGGATGGGCGCACCTCGTATCTCTACGGAACCATACATATCGGGAAACCGGAATGGATATTCCCCGGCCCGAAAGTGGCTGAAGCGTTGCGCGCGACGGACACCATGGCGCTGGAATTCGACATGCTGGATCCGGCAATGCAGGAAAACATGAAAAAAGCCTTGGCGGGGCTGCACAGCAACCCCCTACCCGAAGCTTTGACGAAACGCTTGCGGCAAGCGGCAAAATCCCTCTGTATTCCGTATGACGCGCTTGCCAAGTCCCCTCCCGAAATGCAAGTCGCCTTGCTGAGCATGATAGCCAGCCGCTGGGAGGGGCTTGATCCTTCTTATGCGGTTGATGCCTTCCTGGCGGCGATGGGCCACCGCTCCCAGAAAAATATGGTTTCGCTCGAAACGCCGGAATCCCAGTTGCAGTTGTTGATGATGAAAACGCCGCAGGAAACCGCCGCATTTGTAGAGGGCAGCCTGGAAGAGCTGGAAAATAGCCGCGCGCGCAAGGTGCTCAAGCGCCTCTCGGATGCATGGGCCCATGCAGACTATGCCGATCTGGAGCACTACGAGGACTGGTGCGACTGCCTGAAAACGGAAATCGAGCGCCAAATCATGAAGCGACTGCTCGACGAGCGCAATCCCGCCATGGCTGAGCATATTGATGCATTGCACATGAGCGGCAAGCAGGTATTTGCCGCTGTCGGCAGCATGCATATGTTCGGACCGGTGGGGCTACCCGCACTGTTGGAGAAACGCGGCTACAAGGTGGAGCGCGTGGATTTCAAGGGAGTCCAGGCTGGATCAGAAAAACCGGCTGGCTCGGGAAAATAAATTGAAAAGGCGCGGGCGCTGCAGCCCGCGCGCCGCTATGAATAGGGGCTCAGCGTATTGTGCACTTCGTAGGACATGATCGCGAGGAACCCCGCCAGTCCCAGATAAAACATAGCGTAGTTCACCCGCACATTGAACGGCACGTCGTAATAGCCCGGCGGCATATCGGATGCGCCACTGTCTTTTTTCATGGCGGCCATGATTTGCGGAATGGCGAGAATGCCGATCAGGATCAACAGGGGGCTGGGGCTGTAGAAGAACAGAGCGACCAGAAGCGGCACGCCCACCAGCCAGACCTTGGGCGAGATGACGGCGGTGATACGGCCGCCATCCAGCGGGGATACCGGGATCAGGTTGAACAAATTGATCATGAACCCCGCATAAGCGAGCGCCATCATGAGATGGCTATCTGTGGTACGCGCAATCCAGTAGCAGCCGATCGAGGCCAGCGTGCCCGCCAGCGGCCCGGCGAAACCGACATAGGCTTCGGTGTGGACGTCGTGCGGCATGTCCTTGAGGGCCACCCATGCGCCGACGAACGGAATGAACATGGGCGCACCCACGTCCAGCCCGCGGTTGCGCGCGGCCAGGTAATGCCCCATCTCGTGGAAAAATATCAGCAGCACGAACCCGACGGCATACCACCAGCCATATACCAGTGCGTATGCAAAAACCGAGATGAGCATGGTGCCGCCGGTGGCGAACAGCTTGCCCAGCTTGCCGGCGGCGAACAGCCATACCAAAAGTTTACCCATCAGGAGTCCCGATAGCGAAGCTTAGTCGTGTGTTTCCGGGGCTGATTCTTTCTTTCTCAAACCCAGCAGTTTCCCAATTCCGGCAAAGAGAGCGATGATGCCGGCAGCAATTGGCTTCCAGAATACGGCCAATTTTGCAAACAGGCCCAGCTTGGCCGCGACGCCACCGGCCACCAGCGCGGCGATGCCGTATGCCGCCACCTTGTCGGTGCTGCCGTTGAAATCGGCATAGCCGTTGCCCGGCTTGAACTCGGTGAAGGCCACAACTTTCTGCATTTCAGTCTTGATGCCGACGATCTGGTTCATTCCGGCCACCGCGTTCAACACCAGCACGCCCTTGCGCCCCAACACGCGGATGCCGTAGTTCAGGGTATGTTCCTGTACGTTTCCGACTGCCAGCTCCTTGGCCCAGTACAATTTGTGGGAAGCCTGGTCATAGTGCGGGGACTCCGCCCAGCCCACCAGCGAGAGTGCGGTGTAGCCCGCTTTCACGCGCTCCTTGTTTTCATCTTCCGATGAAGATTTCATATCCTTGAGCAAGTCGTCGTAATTGATCTTGTTCGCATCATCGTCGTTCACGTGGCCGTCTTCATCATAAGTAACCACCACACCCCAGCCTTCCGAAGAAAGGGGGCTGATGTCGGCCGGAAAAATCATCCCAAGGGTCGTGCCGCCCGGCGGATTGCCCCAGGCATCAACCAGCACGCGGTTTGCATCCGCCGGGTTCAGGTAACGGAAGGTCGGGGGCAAGTCCAGGGTGGCAATCCCCCCCGGCAGTTCTATTTTCCCGGACTGGAAATTAAGCGATGCCACAAACTGCTCCGCTGTCATCTCGGGCTTCCCGCCGTTTGGCGCATCGGCCCATGCATTGGACAATACCCCAATCAAGAGTGCGGCAACTACAGCACAGAACAGTTTTCTCAACATGGTGCGCCTTTCGGATGGATGAAAAATAGTGCGTATGTTACATGAATTTTCACAATTTCCTTGTGGGTTTTGCCTCGCCGCATGCCCGGTTATGCGTGAGCTAGGGCATGCGGGGAATTCCACATTGCATGACGGAGAACGCCGCGCCAATGCCTATCTGTTCTGATAGGTTACAAACGATGGCTTGTGTGGTCCAATGTACGGATAACAAGCTGTTCTTGATACGTTCATCATTTGCGCATTGCAGTTCGCGGCTCGCCGCATCCTGTACGACACTAGAAAATCGATTGGCCCAGTGTCTGACTGCAAGACCTGACACCGGACTTTATAAGATCAACCACTGTTTTAGAGAGGGGAAACCAAATGAACAAACCGATTCGGCTGTCGTTTCTGGCTGGAGTTGCCTTAATCTCCGCCGCAATTTCCATTGGCGCAGCAGCAGCCCCGGAGAAGGTAGTCATCATCCGGCACGGAGAGAAACCCGCGCAGGGCGACAACCTGTCATGCCAAGGGGAGAATCGCGCACTGCAACTTTCTAAGGTACTGCACGAGAAATTCAAGACACCGGACTATACCTATGTTCCTTCGCTGGGGCTCGGCAAATCAACGTCCCACTCCAGGATGTTCCAGACTGTCAGCCCGTTTGCCATCAAGTACAACCTGGCGGTCAACAGCAAATTTGGCGAAAAGGATTATGGCGGAGTCGCCAAAAATGTGTTGGGCAAAACCGGCACGGTTCTGTTGGTGTGGGAGCACAGCGCGATTCCCGGCCTTGCACAGGCGCTGGGGGTGGACAATCCGCCAAGTTGGGACGGTAAGGATTTCGACAGCATATGGGTCATTACTTTTGCGGACGGCAAGGCCTCGCTTTCAACAACCGGCAAGGAAGGCATAACCCCATCCGCAGACTGTAATTTCTAGTAGAATCAATGGGGTGTTACAGATGGGGTCAGCCCGACCCCATCTGCGCAAGCGCTGCTTGGCCGTGCACGTCCATACCTCGCAAATCTACACGGATTGCGCCAAGCCGACGTACCCGCACTGGCCTGAAAACCGCAGTTGAAATAAACAGGCACGCAGGGCGGGCTATGCCTTCCGGAACCTGTTGCCGGGCGGCACCCACAAGGGGTACGCCGTGGTTGTATGGGGCTAAAGCCCCAACAACACACAGAGCCCGGCCTACGCATTTTCCCCGCCAGGAATACACATAAGCCGACCCCCGCAATGTGCTAGAATGCGCGCCTTTTGAATTTGCAGGTATTTCCCCATGTCCCGCCCGATTCGCAACATTGCCATCATTGCCCACGTTGACCACGGCAAGACCACCCTGGTTGACCAGCTCCTCCGCCAGTCTGGAACCTTCGCCTCGCACCAGAAGGTGGACGAGCGCGTGATGGACAGCAACGACCTGGAAAAGGAACGCGGCATCACCATTCTCGCCAAGAACACCGCCATCAATTACGGCGAGTACCACATCAACATCGTGGACACGCCGGGACACGCCGACTTCGGCGGCGAGGTGGAGCGCGTGCTGGGCATGGTCAACGGCGTGCTGCTGCTGGTGGATGCCGTGGAAGGCCCGATGCCGCAGACCCGCTTCGTCACCAAGAAGGCGCTGGCTTTGGGCCTGCGCCCCATCGTGGTCATCAACAAGGTGGACCGTCCCGGCGCGCGCCCGGACTGGGTGCTGAACGCAACCTTCGACCTGTTCGACAAGCTGGGTGCCACCGACGAACAGCTCGACTTCCCCGTGGTGTACGCCTCCGGCCTGAACGGCTGGGCCTGCATGGAACTGAAGGATGCGCCTTCCAAGGGCGGGTCTGCTGCCGACATGAAGCCGCTGTTCGAAACCGTATTGAAGCATGTGCCCACACCGCCCGGCAGCGCCGACGCGCCGCTGCAATTGCAGTTGGCCGCACTGGATTACTCCACCTTCACCGGCCGCCTGGGCGTGGGCCGCGTGCTGAACGGCCGCATCAAGCCCGGCCAGCAAGTGGTGGTGATGAACCATGACAAGCAGGTGAGCACGGGCCGCATCAACCAGGTGCTGGGTTTCCAGGGCCTGGAGCGCGTGCCGGTGGAAAGCGCTGAAGCGGGCGACATCATCATCGTCTCCGGCCTGGAAGAGATCGGCATCGGCGTCACCATCTGCGACAGGGACAATCCCGTCGGCCTGCCCATGCTTACCGTGGACGAGCCCACGCTGACCATGGACTTCATGGTGAACAGTTCGCCCCTGGCCGGCCAAGAAGGCAAATTCGTCACCAGCCGCCAGATCCGCGACCGCCTCACCAAGGAATTGCTCACCAACGTCGCGCTGCGCGTGGAAGACACCGGGGATGCCGACGTATTCCGCGTTTCCGGCCGTGGCGAACTGCACCTCACCATCCTGCTGGAAAACATGCGCCGCGAAGGCTTCGAGCTGGCAGTTGGCAAGCCGCGCGTGGTGTACAAGGACATCAACGGCGAGAAGTGCGAGCCGTATGAAAACCTCAGTATCGACCTGGAAGACGAAAATCAGGGCACGATCATGGAAGAAATCGGCCGCCGCCGCGGCGAGCTGACCAACATGGAATCGGACGGCATGGGCCGCACCCGCCTGGAATACCACATTCCCGCACGCGGCCTGATCGGCTTCCAGAGCGACTTCATGACCATGACGCGCGGCACCGGCCTGATGAGCCACGTGTTCGACGACTACGCCCCGGTAAAGCCCGACCTGCCCGGACGCCACAACGGCGTGCTGATTTCGCAGGAAGACGGTGAAGCCGTGGCCTATGCGCTGTGGAACCTGGAAGACCGCGGCCGCATGTTCGTCAGCCCCGGCGACAAGCTGTATGAAGGCATGATCATCGGCATCCACAGCCGCGACAACGACCTCATCGTCAACCCGATCAAGGGCAAGAAGCTCACCAACGTGCGCGCATCCGGCACCGACGAAGCCGTGCGCCTGACCACGCCGATCAAGCTGACGCTGGAATCCGCGGTGGAATTCATCGACGACGACGAGTTGGTGGAACTCACCCCGAAGTCCATCCGCATTCGCAAGCGCTTCCTGAAGGAACACGACCGCAAACGGTCGCTGAAGGCGTAAGCCTGTACTCTGATCCACAAACACCAAGGGGCGCACAAGCGCCCCTTGGTGTTTATGGATGTTGCACCCTCGCGGGAATGTTCAGGCTCTGGGATACCCCTTGGTATAAGCCTCGTCAAAAACCGATTCCAGCTTTGCATGGACGCCGCGAACTCCGTCCACCACCTTTCTGGCCCAGTCAAAGTATTCCTGCTTCCTGGCTAAATCCCATCCCGCTGGCGGGCTGGATGCAATGTCCCTGAGGTTGGAAATCTTGTCTGCCAATTTGACCAATTTTGCCTTGGAGCTGGCATGCGCCGCATGTTCGATCTGCAATCTTTTTCTCTCGGCTTTTGGCAGGGTCTTGTCGTCCGTCAATTCCATCACCAGATCAGAGATTGTTTTACCAAATACGTCGGTCAATTCTTCCGGGCTGGTTTCGGTATCCTCCACGGTATCGTGCAACAGCGCCGCGCACAGGACATTTTCGTCGGTAATACCGCCCTCATTGCAGAGTATGTTCGCCAAGGCAATCGGATGGTTGATATAGGGGGAAGCTTCCAGGTCCTTGCGCCGCTGATCGCGGTGTTTACAGGCGGCAAAAGCGAGCGCCTTCAATATCAGCCCAGCGTCATAGGTTGTGTTGGGACTGTTCATTTTATTGGCGCCCTCTTAAAATCATCCTTGCCGTCTACTCGAACAGCGCGCGCAATTTTTCCATGTTCGGCTCGCGCACGACGCCCTTTTCCGTAATCAGGCCTGTCACCAGTTCGGCCGGGGTCACATCGAAAGAAGGGTTGCGTATCTTCACCCCCTCCGCCGCCCAATGGTAATCGCGGAAGCCTTTTACCTCGTCTGCGGAACGCTCCTCGATGGGGATGTCGGCACCCGTCGCAATACTCATATCAATGGTGGAAAGCGGACAGGCCACATAAAACGGAATGTTATGCCGCCGCGCCAGCACCGCCACCATATACGTGCCTATCTTATTCGCCACATCGCCGTTCGAGGCCACGCGGTCAGTCCCCACCACCACCGCATCCACCTCCCCGCGCGACATCATAAAACCCGCCATATTGTCGGTAATCAGCGTCACCGGAATATTCTCCTGCACCATCTCCCACGCGGTGAGCCTCGCGCCTTGCAGAAAAGGGCGCGTCTCGTCGGCAATCACCGAGATTTTTTTGCCTGCTTCCACCGCAGAACGGAATACGCCGAGTGCCGTCCCCCAACCCGCCGTCGCCAACGCCCCCGCATTGCAATGCGTCAACACCCGCGCCCCATCCGGCAACAACACCGCACCGTATGCACCCATCGCGCGGTTAATGCGGATGTCCTCCGCCAGAATCTCATGCGCCTCCGCCAGCAGCCGCGCCGCGATCTCGGCAGGCGATTTTTGCGCCATGCCCTCCAACACCCCGCGCATCCGTTTCAAGCCCCAAAACAGGTTCACCGCAGTGGGGCGGCTTTCCGCCAGCACCTTGAAACCTGCTTCCATCCCAGAGTTGAATTCAGGAACCGCCTTGCCTTGCAGGCGCAGCGCTTCCAGCGCCACCCCATAGGCAGCCGCCACGCCGATGGCGGGCGCGCCGCGCACCACCATGCTGCGTATGCCCTCCGCCACCGTAGCGGCGGAATCGTAGGCGAGATACTGGAAAGTAGCGGGCAGAATACGCTGGTCTATCATCTCCAGCTTGTCGTTGACCCAGCGCAGTGTTTCGACTTTCACGCTCAATCCCCCTCAAACTCGCACAGCGCAAACACCTTGTGCCCGTGCTTTTCCAGGCGTTTGCGCCCGCCGATGTCCGGCAGGTCTATGATGAAGCAGCATTCGATGATCTTGCCGCCCATTTTGTCTATCAGTATGCAGGCGGCTTCCGCCGTGCCGCCGGTGGCGATGAGGTCGTCCACCAGCAGGACTCTTTCGCCCTTGGAGATGGCGTCGACGTGTATCTCGATGCGGTCGGTGCCGTATTCGAGTTCGTAGTCGTGGCCTATGGTTTCGGCGGGCAGTTTTCCCTTCTTGCGAATGGGCACGAAGCCCTTGCCCAGGGCATAGGCCAGCGGCGCGCCGAGGATGAAGCCGCGCGATTCTATGGCCGCGATTTTGTCTATCTTTTCGTCCTTGTAGCGGCGCACCAGTTCATCAATCGTGGCGCGCAGGCCGACCGGGTCTTTGAGCAGGGTGGTGATGTCGCGAAACTGGATTCCCTTTTTAGGGTAATGGGGGACGGTGCGAATTTTGGATTTGATGGGCATGTTTAGTCTCTCGAAAGTTAATAGGCGCAGCTATTTTTTCAGCACCCGCCCGGCCACGGCTTCCAACTCCTTGGCCTTGGCGGGGTCACGGGCATCCGGTGCGGTGATGATGGCATGTTCCAGCGCGGTGCGGCAGGAGCACTTTTCGCTGTGCGCATCGTCCTTCACCCTGGGCGCGACGTGCTTCACCAGCGAGCGCGCATTGTCGGCATTCGCCAGCAGAACCTTGATGATTTGGTCCACGGTCACGTCGTCGTGGTCGGGATGCCAGCAGTCGTAATCGGTGACCATCGCCACCGTGGCGTAGCACAGCTCGGCCTCGCGCGCGAGCTTGGCTTCAGGCATGTTGGTCATGCCGATCACGTCGCAGCCCCAGGTGCGGTAAAGCTCGGAT
>JBGPSQ010000037.1:0-18185 GCA_041490205.1 Gallionellaceae bacterium | reverse complement strand
TGGTTAATACTGTGTGGTGGAAAGAGCAATTCGAAGAACAGGGTTCAGATGAGGATGATGAAGATGACCAAATCTGACCCTTGGAGTGATATTGCCCCCTACACACCGCAAGGTTCACTGCTCGCGCGGCGTGTTGATACTACTCATCCCCATGATTTTTTTTGGGGTCGAGATTCGCAAGGAAACAGGCTTCTCGTATACAAGGCAGAAAATTTGCCGGACAACCACAAGCTCCCAAATTTGCGTGGCATTACCATCGAAATTACCCCGAACACCCTGATTCTGAGGCTTACACAACATAATGATCTGGAAATATTTTCGACATTGTGCTGGAGCCTGATTGAAAGAACGCGTGCAGTTAGACCGGGAGCTGAAGTACTAGATCATATGGTTGACCAACTCGAAAGATGGCAGCGCTTTCTTGGAAAACCTATCGACCGTTTATTGAGTGACGAACAAATTCGAGGGCTATTTTGTGAGTTGAAGTTTATTGAAAAAGAACTGATGCCGCGATATGGGGCGCCCGCCATTTTATTTTGGCGGGGTCCTCTGGGCGATCCGCAAGATTTCGCGATAGGTACGGCTCTATTTGAGATCAAAAGCCACACGGCAGGGGCTGCAGCTATCTTGCTGATTTCATCAGCTGATCAATTGTGGCACACAGCAGGTGACTTGTTTCTGGTTGCGTACACAATCGGCGAGTCGTCTACCGATACGATTGGGGCGAAATCTCTGAAAGGCCTAGTGTCGCAATTGCGCACATTGCTTGATGCTACTGATATGGCAGAAGTGTTTGAGGATCGCCTTATGGATGCCGGTTACATGGATCACCCCGAATATGATCGAAGATTTTTTACTGTAGCCGAACCGGTGTTTTTCAAGGTCGAAGACGATTTTCCTCGAATCACTAAAGATGCTTTGATGCCGGGTGTTTGCCGAGTCAAATACGGAATTGAGCTTGCGGCCTGCCTACCTTTCAAAGGCTCTCCAGACTGGATATTGCTCGGGGCTGTAAATGGATACTGATACATTCTTCGAAGATCTTCGCCAGGACATCATCCTCAGGGCTGATGCAACAGAAAATTTCACAGATGAAGCATTTGCAGAAGTTGTAACCGAATACCTGATCGATTCCGGTTCGATTGACGAATTTGTTCCCTGCAAATTCATTCATCGTGGTGTTCGCATTGATGGCTATGCATTGAAGCCTGAAGAGGCTTTATTGGAGCTGTTTATAGTTGATTGTCGCCGTGGCGAAGTGGCCGAAAAAATGTCCAAAGCTGAAATGACTCAGGCTTTCAAAAAAGCCGAAACATTTTTTGAAAAAGCTTGTACAGCAAGTTTTGTCGATCAAATGGAAGCTGCTCACCCGGCATATGGGCTGGCAAGAACAATTCTTGAACAATCCGATCAGATCAATCGAGTACGTTTCTACCTGATTACCAATGCCAGCCTTACTAGTAGCGTCAAGGATTTGCCGCCCAGCATTGAGCAGCAGCGTGAGTGGTCATATCGAGTGTGGGATTTGGAGCGTCTTGCCAGAACTGTCGGAACGGGTGAGCAAGAAGAGATTACTGTCGATTTCAAGGAAATGTTTGGCAGTAAACTTGTCTGTCTTCCTGCCGATGACGGGGAGGGTGATGTCAAATGCTATATGGCAGTCATTCCTGGTAAGTGGCTTGCACATATCTACGATTTATATGGTGGACGTTTGCTTGAACAAAACGTACGAACATTTCTGCAGGTTCGAGGTAAGGTAAACAAAGGTATTCGAAAGACCATACTTGAAGAACCTAGTCGTTTCTTTCCTTATAACAACGGGATTTCGGCGACGGCAGAAGAAATTGTTGAGGAGCGACTCAACCGGGTTACCTACGTGGTCGCACTCAAGAATCTGCAAATTGTGAATGGTGGCCAGACTACAGCTTCCATCTTTAACGTGTTCAAAAAAGACAAGGGCGCATCAATTGACAAAATCAATGTACAGATGAAGCTTTCGGTTGTAAAACCGGAAATAGCATCAGAGATAGTCCCAAAGATATCGAGATTTGCAAATAGTCAGAACAAGATAAGTGACTCTGATTTCTTTTCAAATCACCCATTTCATGTGGTTATGGAAAACATATCACGTCGCCTTTCAGCGCCACAGAAGCAGGGCTCGCAGATACTTACACACTGGTTCTATGAGCGAGCCAAGGGTCAATATGCCAATGCAACAGCCTATCTGACGCCTGCAAAGAAACGTGAATTTCAAGCGCGCAATCCAAAAGATCAGGTGATTTCAAAAACTGATCTGGCTAAATATGTTCAAACCTTCCTTATGTTGCCGCATGAGGTAAGCCTAGGTGCTCAGAAGAACTTTGCAAAATTTGCCGACATGGTAAGTGGGTTGTGGGAGCATCATGAAAGTGATTTCAATGAACTCTGGTTTCGCCGTGCTGTAACCGAAGCCATCATTTTTAGGCGTGCAGAATTGCTGGTGCTTAAGGCGCCTTGGTATGCACAAGGCTATCGTGCGCAAGTCGTGACTTATGGCCTTGCCTTTCTGATGCACAAGATACGTGAGGCAGGGCATGAGCTGGATGTTCAACGTGTTTGGCGCGAACAATCCATCCCCGAGATATTCGAAAAGACCATCTTGGATTGTTGCCATATTGCCCAAGACGAAATAATAAGTGGTGCCGCCAAGAACAATGTAATCAACGTTACCGAGTGGACAAAACGAAAGTTTTGCTGGGATCAGCTCAGGTCATTGAATTTCAAATTGCCAAGTGCGTTCATTCAACTGCTCAAGGCTTTCGAAGATGCACAAGCAGATGTGCGTGATGCCCGAAAAGAGCAGCATGGAATCAGCGATGCCGAGGCGTATATTGCTGTTGTCAATGCAGGGGCCGAATATTGGCTCAAGGTGAAAGAGTGGAGCAAGGGCAGTGCAGACATAAAGCCATCAGATCTGCTGCTTTTGGATATTGCTTCTGCAATGCCCAGAAAGTTGCCAAATGAGAGACAGTGCAGTCAGTTGATCAAAATTAAAGAAATATATGAAGAGAGTGCAGCGGGATAAATTGGGACCAAGTGGCTAACTCTGGTGTTAATTTATGAGTAATAAAAAGCATCCCAGCCAAGAGCGAGAGTAAGGAAAACGCTCGGAGAAGAGCCAAAGTATGCTGCTCAATGTGCGTTGAGCAACTGTCTTACGATCGATGCAATTTTGTTGGCTAACAATGGCGGCACTGCATTGCCAACTTGGTGAAACTGTTGAGTGCGATTGCCTTGGAAGAAGTAGTTATCAGGGAACGTTTGTAGTCTTGCTGCTTCGCGCACAGACAAGCTGCGGCACTGCGCTGGATCTGGATGGATAAAGTAATGTCCGTCTTTGGCGATGTGGCTGGTCACCGTGGTTGCTGGATGGTTGGCCTGTTGCACTTTGAATCTGTCTGCAAACTTTCCGCTTTCCCAATTCTTATGGTCTGGTCGCAATCCGGACAAATCAAAATCTGTGTGTCCTTTTGGTGAACGGTCATATGCACCTGCATAGGCTGCTGCGTACAAGTAGCGACGCAGGTCACTGGACATATGGCTTCTTGCTTCGTGATTTAGCCAAACCTTGAGCTTACTGTCGCGATACCATTTCTCAAGCTCTTTATTGGTCGGAAAGCCATCTTGCTTGAGGGGCATTCTTAATGAGCCGGAGACTCGATTTGCAGCGATCGACTTTCTTGTTTGCTTGAGTATAGTCGATAGGCCATTCAAATCTTTTCTAGCGGACGACTCTTTCAGGAGCTCATCGAGATGTTGTTTTATTTTGTAAGACCAAAGATCTGTGCTGTCAGGTTCCTTGCTGATTCTGCTGCGCAAGCCGGGAAGGTCTGATATCGCGTCTCTCACTGTTGTTTCTTTGGCTGTTTGAAGATGCAGAGGCGATGATTTAATGTCGTCTCTGACTCCCAAGAGGATGACTCTGTGCCTTGCTTGAGGAATGCCGAAATTTTCGGAGTGAACTACGAAATCATGCACATCGATATCATTCGGATCCATACCTTGTTCAAAAACAGTAGCTCTGACTAACGAATATATTCTGTACCTTTGGCCGGGCACTTTGGTGATTGCAAAATCGGGATCAGATAGGTCTCGAAGGATGGTGTGAAAGATATGTTTGCCCTCAATCTTCGCGGACAAGATCCCTTTTACATTTTCCATCACGAATACTGCTGGTTGGTACTGCTGGATGATCCTGAGGTACTCTTTGTACAAGAAGTGGCGATGGTCATCTTCTGCGCAATAGTCAACTTTACCCCTATTCCTGGCACGCCCAACCAGTGAATATGCCTGGCAAGGTGGTCCTCCGATCAGGACCCAAGGTTTTTGGCGGCTCAATTTATTCTTGTCCAGAATTGTGTTCAGTTCAAGATTTCCTTCTTCTGAACCCAGAGTGATGCATCGTGCTTCTTGATCTGCTTCTTTCCATGCATCTAAAGTATTCGCGTCCCATTCTGTAGCAGACTCACCATTGCAGAATCGATAGTAGCTATTTAGTGAGCTACCACCTTGTCTTTTCAGGATGCGGTAGAAAGATCTTAATTTAAGTGTCTTGTGCGCAGAGGCTTCCATTTCTGCAGAAACCAGTATTTTGAATGCGTCGCCATCACCAATAGAAGAGAACCCCTCACCAAGCCCCCCTGGACCAGCAAAAAGGTCAACAATTTGAATTGGGTTATTTTGCTTCATATACTGCTATATTAGCTTTCTTAAAAGAGTAACCAGGTTACCAGGAATGACTGACATAGTCGACAGCAAAACACGCTCTCGCATGATGGCAGGCATAAAGGGCAAGAATACCAGGCCGGAACTGATTTTGCGACAGTTTCTGCACTCACAAGGTTTTCGATATAGATTGCATGAAAAAAAACTGCTTGGAAGACCTGACATTGTCTTGAGAAGGTTCCATTTGGTAATTTTCGTACATGGATGTTTTTGGCATAGGCACAAGGGATGCAAGTTTGCTACAACACCAAAACAGAATAGAGACAAATGGTTGCTAAAATTCAGACAAAATGCAGAAAGAGACCAAAGGCAGATAGCTCTGTTACAAGAATTGGGTTGGAATGTGCTTGTAATTTGGGAGTGTGGACTTAAATTGCCCTCATCGAGTCTTGCATGGCTACCCAACTATATGAAGTCGGAATTGTCAGCCTATCTTGAATGGCCAGTTGTCTTTTAGTGCAGCGCATCTGTGTTGGTAGGGGGAGTCTTTAAAACCTGTCAGGTGGGTCTATTTTGTACTGCTTCTGTAAAGCATCCTCTATCAGCACGGCGCGGCTCTGATGTTGCGCATCCATCCACTCAACCAGCCAGCGCGGTAGCTTTATAGAAATAGGAATTTTCAACAGTTCCGGGGGGGATGGTTTTCGGCCAGCACCTTCTCGTTTTCCTCCCTTATTTTTCTTCAAGAAGTCCGCCATTATTAATCCATGTATCAATGGAATTTTGCGCGGAATTTATAAAGTCGAGCATGCCTTCTGGCATCCCTATGTTCTCATTTAGCCCGCCAAAATGTTGTATGAGCATATCGACAAATTCTTCGTCACAGAATCCACCATATTCATTTGCGTCTACAAAATCATGCAGTTCCCTAAAAGCCTTTACAGTTGCTGGCACCTTGCCCGACATTACGTCGTTAAGCACTTCGCGTTTCATGCGTGCAACGGTTTCCTTCAGCATGGCTTCACCAGTAATTGCACCACAAACTTCCAATTCTTCTACGTCATACCTACAAGTAGGCTTGATTTCCATATCAACAATGGCTGCCACTAATACACGCCCTCCATCTGGATCTTCAAGCAAGACCATGCGAAGGTCTTCATCGCCAGCGTCGACAACCTTCTTGAATTTAACAACATCGCCCTTTTGCATAACTATCCCCAAATAGTGGTTTGAGCTTATCTCAATACTAATGATAAAAGTATATACCGAAATCAAATCTAATACAATGCTTATTCAAGCACTCAACCATAAAGAATAGAAATTCTGTTCTGCTTGTCTTGTTGAAAGCCGATCTCGCGCCATCCTTCGTGTCGGATTGCTGCATGCAGGTGCCGTGTTGAAACAAACTCCCTAAAGCGTTCGTCACTTCAAGCCGACCATTCTGGCTTCGGCAAAAAACCGTGGCTGTGCTCAGGCTTTGCCTTCCGCGCAGGCCGCACCACTTTTTCGCCTTCGGTCTTTCCGTTCCTCTCCTTGCTTTCGTCATTTGCGCTGCGCGACACGGCTCCAAAACGCAAGCAGCAAACCGACAAACAAACGAAGGAGAAGAACCATGGACGCAGCGAACACAACCAGCCAAGCCGAACAAATCAAAACCGACACTCACCAAACCGCATGCGTGAAGAACGAAAGCGCACCACCCTATGAAGTCCAGGTTCGGAGCGAGGAAGAAAACATCATTGCACAAGCACTCGACATACTGTCGCGCAGGATGCGCAAGGCGGAAGCGTTTTTCAGTTCCCCGTCAGCAGTTCGTGATTTCTTGCGTCTGAAGATGGCAGAGCTTGAGTTTGAGATTTTTAGCGTAATTTTTCTTGATGCTCAACATGGCGTAATTGCTACGGAGGAAATGTTTCGTGGAACGCTAACCCAGACCAGCGTCTATCCCCGTGAAGTCGTGAAGCGCGCGCTGCACCATAATGCCGCAGCCGTCATATTCGCCCACAATCATCCGAGCGGAGTATGCGAACCAAGCAGGGCAGATGAAATGCTGACCGATGCTTTGAAAAAGTCGCTGGCGCTGGTGGACGTTAAAGCCCTTGATCACTTCATTGTTGCAGGCACGAACTGCTTGAGCTTTGCAGAACGCGGTTTGATCTAAGGGGTGTCCATCATGATGACGACCAACCACAAGACGAGAGAGGAGGTGCTGGATGCGATGCGCTTCCTGCAAGGTTTCATTTCTCATGCACAGCTTACCGCCATCGCTGTCGGGATGCGTGGCGAAGAGAGGCAGCATTTTTTCAATATGGTGGTGGAAATGGAGAGGCTTATCCGCACGGTACCGATGACCTACGAGCAGGACGGCGCGGGTGAAGAGGCTATCGCATACCTGCATTATTTCCTGAACGGCTTTGACTGGTACATCACAGAGCGCGACATGGAGCGCGAGCAGTTGCAGGCTGTTGGACTGGCCTGCATGGGTGAGGAAGAAATGGGGTATATCAATATCGTGGAGCTTATTCGCAACGGCGCGGAGTTGGACTTGTATTTCGAGCCGGGCAGCTTGCGGAAAATATTCGCGGAGCGCGGATAGATTATGGCCGGGCCGGGGGTGAAGTATCCCGGCCGGACTTGTGGGATTCAAGCAGGACGGCACCCTTGGCAACCGGTTTGTCTCTGGTTGCTGCTATTTCAACGATTGGGATTTTTGCCACAAATTTGCCACACTGAAGTGTGGCAAATTGGTTTTCTTGGATTGCCTGCGTTAGTTTGCACTTATCGCAAGTTGCTGATTTGGCGGAGAGGGCGGGATTCGAACCCGCGGTGGGATGTTATCCCACACACGCTTTCCAGGCGTGCGACTTAAACCGCTCATCCACCTCTCCGTATTTGAAGCGATTGCCTCAAAGGGCGCGCAGGATAAACCAGAAAGCGGTTTGCCGCAACCGGATTCATGCTTGAAAATGGTCTTTCCAGCTGCGAAGCGCAGTAAATACGGCCAATTCGCTGGTTTCTTCGTTGTTATCGTTATTCCCGGTGCCGCTGTTTAGACGCGCCGCCTGGATGATTGCTGGCTCGTGGCAGCGCAAGAAGGGGTTAGTTGCCTTTTCCAGGCCTATGGTGGATGGAAGGGTGGGTATGCCTGCGGCGCGCAAGGCGCGAACCTCGATGGCGCGTACCCTCAAAAACGGGTTGTCGGGCTCGCAGGCCAGTGCGAAGCGGATGTTGGCCTCGGTATATTCGTGGGCACAATAGACCAGGGTATCGTCCGGCAGGGCGGCCAGGCGTTGCAGGGCGCGGTGCAATTGTTCCGCCGTCCCTTCGAATATCCTGCCGCAGCCGCAGCCGAACAGGGTGTCGCCGCAGAAGACATAGCCATCTCCCGCGTAGGCGATATGGCCGCGCGTGTGACCCCGAACATCCAGCACTTTCAGGGAGATACCCAGTTCCGTCAGGTTCACGGCATCCCCCTCGGCAAGCAGCCGGGTGGCGTCCGGGATGCTCTCGGCCTGTGGGGCATATACCGGGACGTTGTATACTGCGCACAATTCGTGGATGCCGCCGATATGGTCGCCATGGTGGTGAGTGCACAAAATGGCGGCAAGGTTGAGTTGCCTTGCATCCAGCCACGATAAAACCGGCGCGGCCTCGCCCGGATCAACCACTACGGCGTGCTGCCTGTTGTGCAGCGCCCAGATATAGTTATCGCGAAGCGCGGGAATGGGGACGATGTCGGGCATGCGTTTAATTTGCAGGTTGTACCAGATTATGAATCTATGACTGCCAATAATACACTCGCTGAATGGCTGCAATCCACCCATGGCAAATATTTGCTGGAGCGCGAACAGGCCCTGTTCGATCAAGGGGTGGCGGATATATTCGGCTTTAATGCCATGCAACTGGGCTTGCCGGAGCATGATTTGCTGCGCGCCAGCCGCATTCCGCTGCGCGTAGCCGCCGGGAGTGATGCGGGCGTGCAGGTCAGGGCTTGCGCGGACGAGTTACCGTTCGACACCGGCTGTATGGACCTGGTGCTGTTGCCGCATGTACTGGAATTCAGCGAACATCCCCACCAGATATTGCGCGAGGTGGAGCGCATCATGATGCCGGGAGGCTATGTCCTCCTTACCGGCTTCAACCCGCGCAGCCTGTGGGGGCTCTGGCAGAAACTGGGTTCTAAAAACGGATACCCATGGTGTGGAAAGTTCATCACCTTGCCGCGCATCAAGGATTGGCTGGAATTGCTTGGCCTCGAAGTGGTTGGCGGGCGCTTTGCCTGTTACGCACCGCCGATCGCGCACCCCGGCCTGCTGAACCGCATGAGATTCATGGAACCGGCGGGAGACCGCTGGTGGGCGGTGTGCGGCGGGGTGTATTTTCTGCAGGCGATCAAGCGCGTGCCTGGCGTGCGTCCGATCAAGCCCCAATGGAACGGACGGCTGGTGGGCAACTTGTTGCCAGTGCGGCATAAACTGAACGGCGATGTATCGCAACACACCAAGCTAGATCAGCAATGAACTTGCAAATCCACCATCTGAGTTATTAAGATGGACAAACAGACCATGACCGAAGAAGCAGTAGAGATATTTACCGATGGCGCATGCAAGGGCAACCCCGGCAAAGGCGGCTGGGGAGCGTTATTGCAGCTCAGCGGCAAGGAACGCGAACTGTGCGGCGGCGAGATGCTCACCACCAACAACCGCATGGAACTGACGGCGGCGATCCGCGCGCTGGAAGCGCTGAAACGCCCATGCAGGGTGATCCTGCATACCGACTCGAAATACGTACAGCAGGGAATCTCGGAATGGGTGCATAATTGGAAGCGGCGCGGCTGGAAAACCGCCGACAAGAAACCGGTGAAGAACGAAGACCTATGGCGCCAACTGGATGAATTGGCTGGTAAACATCAAGTCCAATGGGTCTGGGTCAAGGGCCATGCCGGGCATCACGGCAACGAGCGCGCGGATCGGCTGGCGAATCGCGGGATAGAGGAGTTATAGAGCAATAACGGCAAATTAGCCACGGATTAACACTGATAAACACGGATAAATTCACCCCAACGCGACATTCATGCTTTTGTCCGTGAAAATCCGTGTCAATCCGTGGCTGAAGGTTTTTCCTGATTGAATGGCTATATGAGACAAATCGTACTGGATACAGAAACCACTGGCCTGGATCCCAGACAAGGGCATCGCATCATTGAAGTGGCCGCCATCGAGTTGAACGGGCGGAATATATCGAACCGCAATTTCCACCGCTACATCAACCCCGAGCGCGAAATAGACGCCGGCGCGGCGGAAGTGCATGGGCTGACGCTGGAGCGTTTGCAGAATGAGCCGAAATTCACCGAGATTGCGCCTGCGCTGCTCGAGTTCATTCGCGGCGCGGAACTGATCATTCATAACGCTCCTTTCGACGTAGGTTTTCTCAACAAGGAACTGGAGCTGGCGGGGTTGCCCCGTTTGGATAGCTATTGCCCCGCCGTGCTCGATACGCTGAAGCTTGCCAAGGAACTGCATCCGGGCAAAAAAAACAATCTCAATGCCTTGTGCGACCGCTACCAAGTGGACAATTCCCATCGCACCTTGCACGGCGCGCTGCTGGATACCGAATTGCTGGCCGAAGTCTATCTGGCCATGACGCGCGGACAGGGCAGCCTGCTGGATGACAGCGGCGATGATGGCGAGGAGCGCGTGGCCGCGCTGGCGGTAGGCTCGGAGCGTGCGCCATTGCGCGTGTTGTTGCCGACAGAGGAAGAGCTGGCGGCGCATACACTGCAACTTGAGGAGATAGCCAAGGCCAGCAAGGGTGCTTGTCTCTGGAAAGAACTGGAGCAGCAACAGCCATGATGGCCAAGCTGGCAAAACGAGTCCTCTTGACGGTAGTGTCGCTTGCGCTGCTGGGATACCTGGCCACCTGCCTCTATCTGTATCAAGAACAGCGGCACAATATTTTTATGCCCGCTGCGGAGTTGCAAACCACGCCAGATCGAGTCGGGATGCCATACGAGGTAGTGCACATACCTTCCGGCAGCGGCAGTGAGCGCGGCGAGATGTATGGATGGTGGATACCGGCAGAGCAACCCAATGCGCCCACCATCCTCTACCTGCACGGCAACGACATGAATATCAGCGGTATTCAGGATATAGCCCATGCGTTCCGGCTGCATGGCCTGGGCTATAACTTGCTGATGATGGATTATCGCGGTTATGGCAAAAGCACGGGAGGCGAGCCCAGCGAAGCCAAAGTATATGAAGATGCAGAAGCGGCATGGGACTATCTGGACAAGCGCCTTGGTTCATCGAAGCGCATCTTTATTTACGGCCATTCCCTCGGAGGGGCTATCGGGATAGAGCTTGCCATCCACCACCCGGAAGCAGCCGGACTGATCGCCGAAAGCACATTCACAACCATGACCGACATGGGCAAGCGCCAATTCAAATACCTGCCAGTGGAATTACTATTGAACCAATATTTTGATTCGCTGCACAAGGTGGACAAGCTGAAAATACCCGTGCTCTACATCCATGGCACAAAGGACTCGTTGATACCCTATAAAATGAGCGAACGGCTTTTTGAAAAGACTCCACAACCAAAATTCCTGAAACTCATCGAAGGCGGCGGGCATGGCAACAGCAGTTTGATAGGCTGGGTGGAATACCGCGATGCATTCAGTGCGTTCGTGAAGAAATATGCGCATTGATGGCTGATAGCATTGATGTGCTGGTGATAGGAGCAGGCGCGGCAGGCATGATGTGTGCACTGACAGCAGCACAGCGCGGGCGTGCGGTGATGCTGCTCGATCACTATGGCAAACTTGCCGAAAAAATCCGCATCTCCGGCGGCGGCCGCTGCAATTTCACCAATCTCAATGCCAAGCCGGAAAACTATCTCTCTGCCAATCCCCACTTCTGCCGTTCCGCATTGGCGCGCTACACTCCACAGCACTTCGTCGCGCTGCTGAATAAACACGGCATCGGGTACCATGAAAAGGCGATGGGCCAATTGTTTTGCGACGATGGCTCCGAGGCGATCATTGCCATGCTCAAAAGCGAATGCGATGCGGCAGGCGTGAAATGGTGCGCGCCATGCAAGGTGGAAGAGATAAGCCGCAGCGATGCGTTTTATGTCGCGACGACTCGCGGATCGGGTAAGCAGGACAAGATACGCTGTGAATCGCTGGTCGTCGCCACGGGCGGACTCTCGATCCCCAAAATTGGCGCCACGCCATTTGGCTACCAGATTGCCGAAAAATTCGGCATTCCCATTGTCAAACTCAAGCCCGGCCTCGTGCCGCTGACCTTTGCGCCAGAGGACTGGAAACTTTATGACGGACTGAGCGGCGTCTCGCTGGATGCGGTGGTGAGCTGCGGCAAACAATCATTTCGCGAAAGTATGCTGCTCACCCATCGCGGCTTGAGCGGCCCCGCGATATTGCAAATATCATCCTACTGGCAGCATGGCGAAGCGCTGCATATCAACCTTCTGCCGGATGGTGACATGCATGCCTTGCTGGCGGAACATGCCGCGAGCAAGCAATTGTTGAGCAACTTCCTGACGCAATGGCTTCCAAAAAGCTTTTCCGAGGCTTGGTGCGCCCAGATGGGGGTGCAAACGCACATCGGTAACAAACCGCTCAACCAGTACAGCCTCCAAGAGCGCAAAACGATCGCCACGCTGCTGCACGATTGGCAGGTCATCCCGTCCGGCACCATGGGGTATGCAAAGGCGGAGGTCACCTGCGGGGGCGTGGATACACGCGCCCTTTCCTCGAAAACCATGGAATGCAACACAGTGCCTGGGCTGTATTTCATCGGCGAAGCGGTGGATATCACCGGACAGCTCGGCGGCTACAATTTTCAATGGGCCTGGGCGTCCGGCCATGCGGCAGGGGAGGCGGTTTAGTGCTATAGTTTCCCCGCAATTCTTGAACTATGGCTGGAGGAAACCATGATGCGTAACCTGTGGATATTGTTACTTGCTTTGTTGTTGAGCGGCTGCGGCTACAACACATTGCAGTCAACCGATGAACAGATCAAGGCGAGTTGGGCGGAGGTGCTGAACCAGTACCAGCGCCGCGCGGACTTGATCCCCAACCTGGTCAACACCGTCAAGGGTTATGCCGCGCAGGAGCAAACCGTGCTGCTGGGCGTGACCGAAGCGCGCGCGAAAGTCGGCAGCATCCAGGCCACGCCTGAATTGATCAACGACCCCGCAGCCTTCGCCAAATTCCAGGCCGCGCAAGCCCAGTTGACTTCAGCGCTGAGCCGCTTGCTGGTGGTATCGGAAAATTACCCGCAATTGAAATCGGACGCGAACTTCCGCGACCTGCAGGCGCAACTCGAGGGCACGGAAAACCGCATCACCGTGGCGCGCAATCGCTACATCAAGGCGGTGCAAGAATATAACGTCGAAGTGCGTTCATTCCCCAGTAACTTTACCGCAATGCTGTTCGGCTTCAAGGTCAAGCCGTCATTCGAGGTGGAGAACGAGAAGGAAATATCGCGCCCGCCGACCGTGGACTTTGCTCCTCCCAAACCCGGCACACCCCAACCCGCTGCTCCGGCGAAAAAATAATATGAACGGGCCGTGGGCGCGAGTTTTCCTGCTTGCGCTGCTGCTGTGCGGCACAGCGCATGCCGAAGTGGCCGTGCCGCCGCTGACACACCGCATCACCGATCTTACCGGTACGCTGGATGCGCGGCAGATGCAGCAACTGGAAGACCGCCTCGCCGCATTTGAGCGGGACAAGGGCGCCCAGCTTGCCGTGCTGATTGTGCCGACCACAGAACCGGAAACTGTCGAGCAATACGGCATCCGCGTGGCGGAGAAGTGGAAACTCGGGCGCAAGGGCGTGGATGATGGCGCGCTGCTGCTCATCGCACGCGATGATCGCACTCTCCGCATCGAAGTGGGATATGGGCTGGAAGGAGCGCTGAACGATGCCACTGCGAACCGCATCATTGCCGAAATTATCGTGCCGCAACTCAAGCGCGGTGATTACTATGGGGGCATAGACGCCGGTTTATCGGCCATGATGAAAGTCATCGGTGGCGAACCCTTGCCGCCGCCATCCCGGCGCACTGCTGCGAGCGGCAGTTATGACATCGAAACCATGTTGGTCATTGCGTTTGCCTTGGCGGTGGTCGGGGGCGGCATATTGCGCGCACTGATCGGGCGGTTTCCCGCAGCCTTGCTGATGGGCGGCGCGCTGGGCGCGCTGGCTTGGGTGATGGCCTCCTCGATTCTGATAGCGGCATTTATCGGTTTGATTGCTTTCGTGTTCGTGCTGCTTGGCGGCATGGGGATCGGCGGCTATGGTGGAGGTGGCTTTGGCGGCGGAGGCGGCTTCGGAGGAGGAGGAGGTTTTGGTGGCGGGGGCGGCGGATTTGGCGGCGGCGGCGCTTCGGGGCGGTGGTGACATGGCTGCCTCGCAAAATCCAAACTCCGTCGCAATACTGCGTTGCTCAAGAAATTTTGCCGCTTACATATCTAACATATGCTGCGCGTCAAAATTTCTTTCGCGCCTTGTCTTGCTTAGGATTTTGAATTTTTCGAGGCAACCATGGGAATAAACAGAGGCAAGTCATGAGGCTAGGCAGAATCATGCGGCATCTTTCTACCGGCCGCGCCTCGGTGCGGCGTGTTTTTCGGCCTGCAACGCTGGATGCGATAGAGCATGCAATCCGCCAAGCCGAGGCGAAACATAGCGGACAAATCCGTTTTGCGGTGGAGGCATCGCTGGAGTTATCTCCGCTTCTTGCGGGGCAGACTGCGAAACAGCGGGCCCTGGAAGTGTTTTCCAAACTGCGCGTGTGGGACACCGAACACAACAATGGCGTGCTGATATACCTGCTCCTGGCAGACCGCGATGTGGAAATCATCGCCGACCGCGGCGTGCATGCCAAACTTGGGCGGGAAACATGGGAAACAGTATGCCGGGATATGGAAGCGGCATTCCGTGCGGGAGATTTTGAGCAAGGCGTGCTTGCGGGCATCAATCGCGTGGGCGATCATCTGGCGCGGCACTATCCTCATCCTGGCGGGAGCGAGAAAATAAACGAATTGCCGGATCGTCCGGTTTTGCTGTAGCGCCACACAATAGAATCCTGAACGAACGACAAATATAACCGGCGTAACCATGCCCGTCGAAACCGAACTCAAGCTGCGCATTGCGCCCGAGCACATGGCGAGGCTCAAGCGCCATCCCATCCTCAAAAGTCTTGCAGTGGGCAGCGCTTCCACGCGCAAGCTGCGCAACATTTACTTCGACACTCCGGGCCTGGACTTGCACCGCCACGCGATGGCGCTGCGCCTGCGCCGCGTAGGCGGCAAATGGCTGCAAACCCTCAAGGGCGGAGGCGGCGTGGAAGCCGGGCTGCACAGCCGCAACGAATGGGAGGCCCCCGTGGCGGGCGAAGCGCTCGACTTTGACGTACTGCAAGCTTGCGGCGGAAAGTTGCCCCGGGGCGTAAAGAAAAAATTGCGGCCGGTATTTTCCACCGACTTCACCCGAAGCATGCATCAGTTGAAATTCGAAGGTGCGGACATTGAGCTGTGCATGGACAGCGGTAAAATCATTGCCGGTGCGAAAACCCGCCCGATCTCCGAACTGGAACTGGAACTCAAGAGCGGCGAACCGCAGCAACTCTTCAGGCTTGCGTTGGTACTGCTCGACATCGTGCCGCTGGAAGTGGAACACGCAAGCAAGGCCGAATATGGCTACCGCCTGTATGGCGGCGGCAAATCATCGGCCACCAAGGCTCAGTTGCTGCGGCTGGAGCAAAACCAGGATATTGCTGCCGCATTGCGCAACGTGATTTCCGCCTGCCTGCTGCATGTTCAGGCCAATGTGCCTGGTGCCATCGGAAAGCTGGATGAAGAATACCTGCATCAAGTGCGCGTGGGGCTGCGCCGCCTGCGGGTGGTGCTGACGATGGCGAGAGCATACCGGCCAGACGCCGAACTGGACGGATTGCGTCAGCAGGTGGCGCAGTTGTGCGAGGAACTTGGCCGCGCGCGGGACTGGGATGTTTTTGTCACTCAAACCCTTGCGCCCGTTTGCGCGCAATTCCCTGAGCATGCCGGACTGCGCGCCTTGATGCGCACCTGCAAAAAAAATCGCAAACTGCAAAATGACTCGATGCAAACTATCTTGGCATCGCAGGACTTCAACCGCCTGTTGTTGCGTATGGGTTGCTGGATGCAGGGGGGATATTGGAAAGGGTTTTCAGCGCCAGACTCAGCCCCAGAGCGCGCAAGTCTATTGGAGTTTGCCAGACGAATTCTGGAAAAACGCAGCAAGCAAGCAAGGCGGACAGGCAGGCAATTGGCGGAAGGCGATGCGCAATTGCATGCACTGCGCATCGCATGCAAAAAATTGCGCTACGGCACGGAAATTTTCCGTTCCCTGTTTGGTGCGGCAAAAACCAGCCGTTACCTCGTATCCTTGGCCCGGCTGCAAGACATCATGGGTGTGCTGAATGACATCACGGTTGCGCGCCGCCTGCTGGATGAAATCGATGATAAAACGAAGGGCCGCGCGACGCACGCTCTAATCCTGGGCTGGCTGGAACATGGTCAGGCCCGGCGAACGGCCGAGCTAAAAAAATCCTGGAAAATCTTTTCAGGGCAGGGAGCATTCTGGAATTGAAAAACTTCAGCTTTTACCTCGCCTGAGCGGGAGGCTGGCGGCGGAAATATGTATGCCACATAAATTTTGCGGCCGGATTCGGTGTGGAATACAATCCACAACTTAAATGTTGTTTATATCGGGGGGTATGGGCATGTATCAGCTGTGTTCGCGTTTCGCAATTTTTCTGATTTTTCTTTCCCTCTCGGTAACAGCATATTCCTCGGAAGTTGAGTTCTTTTCCCCGCAAGGCGAGGTCAAAAAGGTCCGGCAAGTGTCAGTGCGATTTCCCGGGTAGATGGTGGCTTTCGGCGATCCCCGCGAAGTTGCTCCTTTCGATATTGCTTGTGCTGCACATGGGCGAGCCAGGTGGGCCGACCAGCGCAACTGGATCTATGATTTTGACGAGGATTTGAGGGCAGGCATAGTCTGTACTTTCACTTTGAAAAAAGGGCTGGTAACGACCGGCGGCAAGCATCTAGAAGGCGGAGAGAAGTTTTCCTTCAACACCGGCGGCCCAGCCATTATCCAGAGCGAACCGGGAGAATATGTTCCCATAGACGAAAACCAGATATTCATCCTGGGGCTGGATGCACCGGCTACCCCCGATTCAATCAAGCAACATGCGGCCTGCCTGGTGGAGGGCATGCCCGAGCAAATCCCGGTCCGGCTGATAACAGGGGAGGAGCGCAAGAAAATTCTCGACCTGCGCGATAGATTCCTGACTTCCTATTTTATGGCCGTGTTCAAGCGCGGGTCTCTTGCGGGGCAACCGGTGGTGCTGGGTGTCGAGGAAAGGGGCTCTGACCGGGAAAAATTCCTCAAGCTGCGCGACGCGGCCAATTCCCCCATCGTTGTCCTGCAATGCCAGCGGGCGCTGCCCAGTGGTGCTACTGTCAGTCTGCTGTGGGATAAGGGGATTACCACGATTTCCGGCATTCCGACCAGCGAGCAACAAACACTGCCGTTCAGCACACGTAGTGCGTTTGAGGCAAGATTCAACTGCGACCGGGTCAACGCGGACGCCAATTGCATACCTGCGCTCCCGATGAGTCTGTCATTTACCGCGCCCATCAAGATTGCGGATGCGGAAAAAATCTTTCTGGTTCCGGTCAAGAGCAAAAACAAGCCTGTGCACGCCGTAATATCTGCGGAGGATAAGAAAAATGGTTTTGTGCAGTCTTTGGTCTTTCCCGTGCCCTTGCCGGAGCAGATGGAATTCAGGATCGAGCTTCCGGCCAATCTCAGGGATGACGCGGGAAGGGCGCTGATTAATGCGAAGAATTTTCCGCTTTCCGTGCATACCGACGAAAATCCCCCGCTTGCCAAGTTCGCCGCGAATTTTGGCATCATTGAGTTGAACGCTTCTTCAGCTGTCCCGCCCATGCTGCCGGTGACTTTGCGCAATGTGGAGCCCAGCTTGCCCGGAAATATTGGGGGGGTGTCTGAAAATGATGCGAAGGGGCAAACTGTGGGCGGCAAGGTGATGCGCGGCGCCTCCGAGGATGATGTGGTGGGCTGGCTGCGCCGCATGGAGGAGGCGGATCAATGGGTATATGACGACAAAAATAGAGGCCCCGGCAAGAAATCGGTCTTTGGAGGATCAGACAAGCTCATACCGATCAAAGTGCCGAAGCAGTTTGGCGGCAAGGCGTTTGAGGTCGTGGGTATTCCGCTGAATGGTCCCGGCTTCTATATGGTGGAACTGGCAAGCCCGCGCCTGGGCGAAGCGCTGTTCGATGAGAAACGGCCCTATTATGTCCATGCTGCGGCGCTGGTCACGAATTTGTCCGTGCACTTCAAGCAGGGGCGCGAATCTTCCCTGGTTTGGGTGACCGCCCTGGAC
>JBGPSQ010000036.1:0-18511 GCA_041490205.1 Gallionellaceae bacterium | reverse complement strand
GTGGACATGGACGGATACGACGAAATTTTCCTGCAGAACGGCGAAGTGCAAGCCATCATCATGGGCGATGGCTCGGCCAGCATCTGCGAACTGGATGCCTATCGGCTTTCACACAATTTCGCCGACACGCTGTCGCGCCAGGCTGAGCATTACCACCGCAAGGTGGGGTTGAACCAGAACAGCGGCGAACAGGCCGGGGGTATCGCCAATCCGCACGAGCGCGTCACCTTCAAGCACGAAATATTGCCGGAAGACATGGTTACCGATGCACACCGCCGCACGCTTTTCCTGGATAGGCTGCTGCCGGATGCGGGCGGCGAGCGCATGCTGAAATACCAGGCCGCAACGGGGCATATGAACGAGGCGAAGGTCGGTTTCGTTTCAGTGCAGCCTGAAGGGGCGGTAGCCAAGCATATCGAGCTGCAGGATAACAACATCACCGTAACCTACCGTTTCGACGGCACGCACAGCGGCCAGTTCGAAATCGAGCTCAACCTCGCCATGCCCAGTTGCGATGGTCCGGCGGGCTGCTTCAGGGTGGGAGGGGAAATCACCGGCGGCTTCGGCCAGGCGCATAAATATTTACAATGTTCTGAGATAGAGCTGCTCGATGAAGTGCTGGGCGGCAGCCTGACGCTATCCTCCAGCCACCCTGCATCCGTGCGGAGCGCGCCTTGTTTCAGTGTTTCGCAATCGGAAGCGGGCTTCGAGAAAATCATGCAGGCGGTCACCCTGCATCTCTCCTGGCCGATGGCGGAGATCAAGCAGGGGCTAACTGTCACCCTGCAAGTAAAATGACCCGCCAATGACATGAACAGCCCATTGCGCATCGGCGTGGATGTCGGCGGCACCAACCTGCGAGCGGGCGTGGTGGGCGGCAGCCGTGTATTGTGGGAGCAGCGGCATGAAGCGGATTTTTCGCGCATCTGCCGCGAAAATGCGGCGCCGCTCGCGCAGGAAAAAATCATCGCCGGACTCGCCACCGTCATCGCGCGCGCTCGGGAGAAGTATCCCGATGCCCTGTCCGCAGGCATAGGCTTTCCCGGCTTCATAGACCCGGTTTCGGGCATTGTCTCGCTCTCGCCCAACCTGCCGGGGTTGCGCGACGTGGACATTGCACGCCCCCTGGCGCAGGAATTGGGCATCCCGGTGCGCATCGAGAACGATGCGCTGTGCGCCGCCTACGGCGAATACCTGTTGGCCTCGCCGCAGCCGGAGAGCTTGATCTACCTGGGCCTGGGCACCGGCATCGGCGGCGGGCTGATCCTGGGCGGCAAACCTTATCCCGGCCAGCACGGCGTTTCCATGGAAGTCGGCCACCTCATCGTCCGGCCCGACGGGCGGATGTGCGGCTGCGGCAACCGCGGCTGCGTCGAACAATATGCGTCGGCCAGCGGGGTGGCCATCAGCTACCGGGAACTCAGCCTGGTTGAGCGCGATGCCGAAAGCATTGCCGCGCTGGCCGCGCAGGGCGATCCCCATGCGGTGGAAGCGTTCCGCTACGCGGCGGAAATGCTGGCTGCGGCGCTGGCGCATATCCTGAAAGTGCTCGATGTCGAAACCGTCGTCATCGGCGGCGGCATGTGCGCCGCCTGGCCGCTGTTGCAAGCGAGGTTTGATGAGCGTCTGGATGCGGCACTGATACCTGCCTTGCGCGGGCGTGTTCGTGTTGTGTTATCGAAGGCAGGGGATCAGGCGGGAATGCTGGGGGCTGCGGCGCTGGTTGCTTTGTAGGACGCGTCACGCGTCTCTTCTCGCCAAGGCCGTTCGTGGTGAGTTTGCCGCTCATCTTCCCCCTTTGCAAAAGGGGGACTGAGGGGGATTTAAGGTGGGCGGCGCACTGCACTGTAGCTCGTAGGTCGGGTTAGCGATTTCATCGCGTAACCCGACAAGAAGCAAGATGGTGATCCCCGTAAATTGTCGGGTTACGCTATGCTAACCCGACCTACCCGGCTGGGACTTGGCTGCCCCCAATTCTACACGCACGCTGCCCAGAGCCCGTAGGATGTGGTGAGGCGCGAACCGCATCGTGCGCGTACTCGACCGATGCAGTTCATTTCATTCACCGCATCCTACGGCCCTGCGGTAAATTAGAGGTTATGAATGATTCTCGCGATTATGATAAAGGCAGATACTACTGCTAGGGCTGTGGGAACGTATGTCTCAAAGCCATTGATAATGCCTCCGTACTTCGCGGCTGTAGCAGTTCTCGCTTTCTGTCGCTCATAAGCCTCTACAGCGCTCTTCACCTCTGAATACTCGGGCATAATGTAGCCAGTTACCCCTGAGTTTTGTTTATGCAACTCTTCAAGGGTTGCTAGGCGCGATGTTAATGCTGACACGGATTTTTCGAGCTGGATGGAACGCTCTTTCTGAATTTCGGAGTCGTGGGTTAAGAAGAGATAAAATATCATAGACCAATATATGACCAACACCAGACCCAAGAGCAAAACAACTAACTCTGATGTGTGAGAAAGGTCAATGCCTAATACTTTTACGTCCGTGAGCTGAATTCTAAGTAGCCAAGCAGAGATAACTACAAATCCAATCGAGCTTAAATTTCTGCGTGCCTTTTTCGTATCTTCGGATTTGTAGACTTGAAGAAGGTCAAGGAATTGTTTTTCATCATGTTGCGCCATCACTTGAACATCCAAATCATCGTAATTGCACTCTTTCTAGCATCAAATCCAGTTGCTCTTTCCACCATGCACGGAACTTGTCGTTCTCGCGGTCGTGTTCCAGCAATTTGGCAAAGCCGCCGAGGGCCCAAAAGGTGAGCAGCCCGGTGCCGCCAGACCAGATGACGTCAAGCTCATGGAGTCTTTCGTTGCAGTGTTCGCGCCGCGATTTCAGGTACTGGATTTCAAAAAACTTCCAGCTCCATACGACGAGGGCGATCCATGCAATGTATTCCCCCCAGGATATTCTGTGTCCGTTGTCCGGCATGAAATAGTCTACGGCCACCCCGATTAACATGACGATCAGGTACCAGGATATTTTGGTGGTTCTCGATTTGCTTTCGATCAGGTTGTCCAGTTCGGTCAACTGGTTGAATACCCGGATGGCATCCTTGATGACGGCATTGGCTATGTCGATTCGGCGGTTGAATTCCAGCCGTTCGATCTCCGTCATTTCATATTCTTGTGATGAGCCGCTTATCCACATACTTTATCTCTTTTGTTGAGGTAAAACCCTGCGGGCAGCACGCGAGGGCTGCGGGAGGAGGCTGTTATTTCTTCCCGGAAAGCAACTTGCTGATCTGGATTTCCGCCTCGGCCCAGTACTCTTCCGATCTGCCCGCAAAGCCGTTTTTTTCGGCCATGAAATAGGCTGCTTCCTGGACCATGCGGTAGCGTTGTTCGGGGGAGGGAGCAGTTTTTGTGCGAGGAGAGGGTTGGGCGGCGGGTTTTGCTGCCGGTTTTTTGGCTGCTGGTTTTTTTGCTGCCGTTGCCTTGGGCGCCGCTTTTGGGGTAGTTGTTTTTTTCACGGCGGGTTTCTTTGCCGTAGTCTTTGCGCTTGCCGCTTTTTTGGGGGCGCTGACCGTTTTCTTGGGAGCAGTTGCTTTGGCGGCGGGTTTCTTTGTGGTGGCAGTGCGGGTACTCGATGTGGCCATGACATTTTCCTTTCCGAAAATTACATCAGCTCAATGTTCCCAGCTTGAATTTTTTGCTTCCCGTGGATTCTATACCCATTTGGGGGCAGCATGCCACCTCGTATTTATACTGGTAGTTATAAGTTGAGCAGGCCCGCCGTGATGCCGGGCGTGCTTTCCAGACGCGATACCATGGGCAGCAGGTTGAGCCCGGTTTTTTCCTTCAATGCCGCTGCCTGTTCGCGCAGGTCGTCCAGCGCGATGCCGATGGGTTCGCCTGCGGCGGCCAGCACGATGACATTGCCGCTTTCGCAGGGTGGGATGGGGAGTGCACGATCGTCAAATGCGGTCTGGATGCGCTCCAGGTTGCCTTTGTAGTCTCTGCCGCGGCTGAGCAGGTTGATGGCGGCGATGCCGTTGGGGCTTAGCCGGGCGCGGCAATTCTGGTAAAAGGGCAGGGTGTTGAGCGGGCCGGAGCGTGCATCGGCGTCGAAGCCGTCCACCAGGATGAGGTCGTATCGTTTGTCGCTGTTGATGATAAATTCCGCTCCGTCGCCGATGACGATGTTCAGCCGTTTGGAGTCTTCCGGCAGCTTGAAGAATTGACGCGCGGCCGCGACCACGCCGGGCTCGATTTCCACCACCGTGAGCTTGGCGAGCGGGAAATTGCGGTACATGAATTTGGTGAGCGAGGCCGCGCCCAGGCCGATCAGCAGCACATTGCGCGGGAAGCGAGCATCGTCGCGGAAGAGCAGGCTCGCCATCATGTCGCGGGTATATTCCAGTTCCAGGTGCCAGGGACGTGCGATGCGCATCGCGCCCTGTATCCATTCAGAACCAAAATGCAGCGTGCGTACCCCTGCCTCCTCGCGGATGTCTATTGTTGCCATCGCCGATCTGCCGCTTATCAGGAAAAGCGGCTGCGGATGCGGAGCATGACGGCCTCGGAAACGCGGCGGGTCAGGGCCAGCAGCAGTTCGGTCAGCACCAGCACAATGGCGGCTGCCGCAGCCCCGGCCAGCAGTGCATCCTGGGTGAGCGGAACCGCGTAGGTGTATTGTTGCAGTGTCTCATCCATCAGTTCGCGGTCGCCTCTGAAGACGATGCGGAATACCTTCACCGGCAAACCGGCCTGCAAGGCGGCGAGGTCGGCTTCGAAGCGCAGCTTGCGCTTGACCATGTCCGCGATGGCAATGCCCTCGTTCTGGAAAGCCTGCACGTCGCTCTTGCGGTGCAGCTCGATCAACTGGTCGAGGCTGCCGCCGGTATATTTGTTGGCAATTTCCTGGTAGGGCTTGAGGTTGATCGTCACTTCGCGCAAGTGCGCATCCACCCGTTTCTCGTACTGGTCCACGAGGTTCGGGATCTGTATTCCCATCAGCATAACGATGCAGGCGATGACGATGAGCAGGTAGCGGTAGAGGATGTCCATGATGGTTCGCAGATTAAAGCAGTTTCTTCCGTTTGGCTACCGGGGCACCCACTGGTTCAACAGCCAGCGCGCCCAATCGGTGACTTCGCTCGCCGTCATGCCCGTGCCGACGCCTTCCGCCGCCAGCGCATCGCCTGCTGCTCCGTGCAGGTGCACGGCGAGCAGCATGGCCCGGTCGGCATCCAGTCCTTGCGCGATGAAGGCGGCGACCATGCCGGTGAGCACGTCGCCCATGCCGGGCGCGCTCATGCCGGGATTGCCGGTTTTGTTGATGAAAGCTTCCCCGTCGCGGGTGACGCAAACCGTGTCCGCGCCCTTGAGCGCCACGGCGCAATGCAGATTTTCCGCCAGCCGCCGTGCGGACTGGATGCGATCGGCCTGAACTTCCGCCGTGCCGATGCCAAGCAGGCGCGCTGCCTCGCCTGGGTGGGGCGTGATGACGGCGTGGGCACGGCGCGCACGCAGGTCATCCTGAAGATCGGCATGGCGGGCGAGCAGGTTGATCGCATCGGCATCCAGCACCAGCGGCGCGCGGGTGCGCAGCGCCTCATGCAGTATTTTTTGCGCTGCAATGGAGGTTCCCATGCCGCAGCCGATGGCGAGCACAGAGCCAAAAATGCTTTCCACGTTTGCACTCTTTCCCGCCGGGGGAGAGCTTGCGAGGGGGCCATTGGGGAGGGGAAGCGCCCGCAATGCATCTTCCGCACTGTGCAGCATCAATTCCGGCTGAACCATATCCACAGCCGGCGCATTTTCCGCCAACAGGCCGACGTGCACGCAACCCGCGCCCAGCTTGAGCGCCGCGCGCCCAGCCAACAGCGGCGCGCCCGCCATGCCTGGCGCGCCGCCTATTACAGTGACCGTGCCGAACATGCCCTTGTGGCTGTCGCGCGGGCGCGGCCTGAGGAAAGCGGCGACTTGTTCCTGCGTAATGGCCCGTTCCCGGGCGGATGCTGGCCTGTGTTTGGTCATGGCTTTATGGGCTGAATTTATTGGGGAAACTGGCGCGATATACGCACTCCCGGTATAATCCGTTGCCATTATCCTATAACTAATAATACGCTGCAGCCTTCATGGGACCAGTTTTCATCGGCAAACCTGCACTTTCCGCCTTCCGGCTGGAAAAGTTGCGCATTGCGCTCAAGGAAGCAGCGGCAAGTGTTCATCTGGTGGACACGCGCCACTGGTATTTCGTTGAATTACGCGAGGCGCTCGCAGCAAGCGATGCGGTGCTGCTGAGCCGACTCCTGGGGCTGGATGCCGGGGCGGGCGAATCCGATCTATCCAGCCTTGGACAATCGGGCAAACTTGAACGCATGCTCGTGGTGCCGCGCCTGGGCACCATCTCGCCGTGGTCTTCCAAGGCCACGGACATCGCGCAGCATTGCGCGTTGCCACAGGTGCAGCGCATCGAGCGTGGCGTCGTCTATTACTTCCGGGGCAAGGGCGGCAAACAGCTTTCCGAAGCGGAGCGCAAAGCCATTCTGCCCCTGCTGCACGACCGCATGACCGAATCGGTGCTGGACGATCCTTCGACTGGGCTCAGGACAGGCTTTGAAGGCGTAGAGGAAAAAATTTTCCGTCATGGCACGCCTCAGCCGCTCAAGACCGTAGACATCCTCGAGGGCGGCCAAGCCGCGCTTGAAGCAGCCAATCGCGAACTGGGACTGGCGCTCTCCGCCGACGAGGTGGATTATCTGGTGGAAAATTTCCAGAAGCTGAAGCGCAATCCCACCGATGTCGAGCTGATGATGTTCGCGCAGGCGAACTCGGAGCATTGCCGCCACAAGATATTCAATGCCGACTGGGTGGTGGATGGCGAAAAGCAATCGCTGTCGCTGTTCGGCATGATACGCAACACGCACCGGCAACACCCGCAGGGAACCATCGTCGCCTATTCGGACAACTCCTCGGTGATCGAGGGTGCTACGGTCCAGCGATTCTACCCGCGCACCGATGGCGGCTATGCCTACAGCGAAGAATTGACGCACACCCTGATGAAGGTGGAAACGCACAACCATCCCACCGCCATCGCCCCCTTCGCGGGCGCAGCCACCGGCGCGGGCGGCGAGATACGCGACGAAGGTGCGACCGGCTCCGGCTCCAAACCCAAGGCGGGGCTGACCGGGTTCTCGGTTTCCAATTTGCAGATTCCGGGCTTCGAGCAGCCGTGGGAAAAGAATCCTTATGGCAAACCGGGGCGCATCGCCTCCGCGCTGCAAATCATGCTCGACGGCCCCATCGGCGGCGCGGCCTTCAACAACGAGTTCGGGCGTCCCATCCTGGCCGGTTATTTCCGCACCTTCGAGCAGGAGGTCAACGGCGAGATGCGCGGCTACCACAAGCCCATCATGCTGGCGGGCGGTCTTGGCAACATCAAGGCGGAACACACGCACAAACACGATCTGACCGAGGGCGCGCTGCTGATTCAGCTCGGCGGCCCCGGCATGCTCATCGGCTTGGGCGGGGGCGCTGCCTCCAGCATGGATACTGGCGCGAACGCGGAGAACCTCGATTTCGACTCGGTGCAGCGCGGCAATCCCGAGATGCAGCGCCGCGCGCAGGAAGTGATCGACCGCTGCTGGCAGATGGGCGAGAAAAATCCCATCCTGTCCATACATGACGTGGGCGCGGGCGGCGTTTCCAACGCGCTGCCGGAACTGGTGCACGGCGGCGGCAAGGGCGGCTTCTTCGAATTGCGCGCGTTGCCGAACGAGGAGCGCGGCATGTCGCCGATGCAGATATGGAGCAACGAGGCGCAGGAGCGCTATGTACTGGCAATCCCGCAGGAGCGCCTCGCGGAATTCAAGGCGATGTGCGAGCGCGAGCGCTGCCCGTTTGCCGTGATCGGGCGCGCCACCGCCGACGACAAGATCATCGTGCACGACCGCGAATTCAACAACCATGCGGTGGACATGCCACTGCCGGTGCTGCTGGGCAAGCCGCCGAAGATGACCCGCAACGTCAAGAGCGAGAAGACAGCCTTGCCTGAATTCGATGGCGCAGGCATCGCCCTGAAAGATGCTATCGTCCGCGTGCTGCGCCACCCGGCGGTTGCGAACAAGACTTTTCTCATCAGCATCGGCGACCGCACCGTGGGCGGCATGACTGCGCGCGACCAGATGGTGGGGCCGTGGCAAGTGCCGGTGGCGGATGCAGCGGTGACGCTGATGGGCTTCAACACCCATCTCGTCGAAGCCTTCGCCATTGGCGAGCGCACTCCGCTGGCCGTGCTCAACGCTCCGGCCTCCGCGCGCATGGCGGTGGGCGAGGCCATCACCAACATCGCCTGTGCGCGCATCGCAAATATCGGTGACATCAAGCTTTCGGCCAACTGGATGGCGGCAGCCGGGCATCATGGCGAAGACGCAGCCCTGTTCGACGCCGTGCGCGCCGTGGGCATGGAGATGTGCCCGGAACTGGGCGTCAGCATCCCGGTGGGCAAGGATTCCATGTCCATGAAGACGAGCTGGGCCGAGACTTCCAAAGGAGAAGGCGAAAAGCGCAAGGAAGTCACCGCGCCCCTTTCGCTCATCGTGTCCGCCTTCGCCCCTTGCTCGGATGCGGGCAAGACACTCACGCCGCAGCTTGCCGCAGACCTGGATTCGGTCATCCTGCTGATAGACCTGGGCCTGGGCAAGGACAGGCTGGGCGGCTCAGTGCTGGCGCAGGTATATACGCAGGTGGGCAATGCCGTACCGGATGTGGACGACCCGCGCAGGCTGAAAACATTTTTCGACCTGATCCAACGCTTCCATGCCGAAGACAAGCTGCTGGCATATCATGACCGTTCGGACGGCGGCCTTCTCGTCGCGTTGTGCGAAATGGCGTTTGCCTCGCACATCGGGCTGAACATCGACATGGACGAGACCAGCCGCAACAGCCTGCGCGCCCTGTTCAGCGAAGAACTCGGCGCGCTGGTGCAAGTGCGCAATGCCGACCTGCCGGAATTGCTGGAACAATGCTACGAGGCAGGCATGGTGGAAATCCACCCGGTGGCGACGCTGAATACTCGCGGCGAAATCCTCATCAAGCGGCACGGCAAGGAAATTTACCGCGAAAATGCCATCGCCTTGCAGCGCATCTGGTCTGAAACCAGCTATCACATGCAAAAATTGCGGGACAATCCCGCATGCGCGCAGCAGGAATTCGACCGCATCCTGGATGCGCGCGATCCCGGCCTGCTCGCCAGGCTGACTTACGACCCGAACAAAAATCCGGTTGCGCCTGCCGTTTTGAAATCCCGTCCCAAGATCGCCATTCTGCGCGAGCAGGGCGTCAACGGCCAGTTGGAAATGGCCGCCGCGTTCGACCGCGCCGGATTCCACGCGGTGGACGTGCATATGAGCGACATCATCGCCGGGCGCGTGAAACTCGCCGAATTCAAGGGCGTCGCGGCGTGTGGCGGATTCTCCTACGGCGACGTGCTGGGCGCGGGCGAGGGCTGGGCCAAATCCATCCTGTTCAACCCGCGCGCGCGCGACGAATTCGAGGCCTTCTTCAAGCGCCGCGACACCTTCGCCCTGGGCGTGTGCAACGGCTGCCAGATGATGAGCAACCTGCACGAGATCATTCCTGGTGCGGCACACTGGGCGCACTTTGCGCGCAACCAGTCCGAGCAATTCGAGGCGCGCTTCGTGATGGTCGAAGTGCAGAAATCGCCCTCGCTCTTCTTCGAAGGCATGGCGGGCAGCCGCATGCCCATCGTCGTGGCGCACGGCGAGGGCTATGCCGATTTCGGCGGCACGAAAAATCTCAAGGCCGCACAACCCTTGGTCACCCTGCGCTACGTGGACAACACCGGCAAACCCACCGAGCTGTATCCGCTCAACCCCAACGGTTCGCCCCAAGGCATCACCGGCCTCACCACCCCGGACGGGCGCTTCTCCATCATGATGCCTCACCCCGAGCGCGTGTTCCGTGCCGTGCAAAACTCATGGCATCCGCCCGAATGGCATGAGAACGGCGCCTGGTTGCGCATGTTCCAGAATGCGCGGAAGTGGGTGGGGTAGAAACTTAAAATATAGCTATGGAAATAAAAATGGGCGACTGGCAGCAGTCGCCCATTGAATTACTGCTCGTGGAATGTGTATTCACATCCCGCTTACGTTTAGAACAGCGGCTTGAGCATTCTAAAGATATGGCTGAGGCCATTCCCGTTGGGAGTTCCCAGGCTGTCGGCTGGATCGTGGGTTGGACATTGCAAAAACAGAAGCTATGCCTACAACCAGATCCTTGATTCAATATCCCTGATGAAAATGCTATACGTGCCTTGGGAAAAAACAACTGTCAGTTCTGATAGTTGTTTATTTTTCACTTGGGCTGTCTAAGACAAAGTTATGCTTTAAAATCCGACATGGGCGCTGAAAGCGTGGTGTTTGAGCGCATGTTCCGGAAAGCGCGGAAGCGGGGGGTGCCCCTGCCCTGTTATATCTTGCTTTTTACTCCGAAGGAATCCCGGGTTATGAAAACTTTATTGGCAATCTGCATGATTTTTACTGCAACGCTCGCTTGGGCAGGCGAACACACTGCTGCCGCCAAGCCTGCATCCGCCGTCGTCAAGGGCGAGGTTCTCGAGGTTAAAAATGTCGCGAATTACACCTACCTCCGCCTCAAGACCAAGGACGGCGAGACCTGGGCTGCCGTTTTGAATACGCCGGTCAAGGAAGGTGCCACTGTCGCGATTGAAAACTACACTGTCATGCACAACTTCCAGAGTAAAGATTTGAAAAAGACTTTCCCGACGATTCTGCTCGGCACATTGGGTAGTGCGGGCGGAAGTGCGCAGGACGCGCATGTAATGGGCGCGGCTTACCCCAACCTTGGACAGAAAAAGGACGCTGACGATATTCATGTCCCCAAGGCTGACGGCGCGGATGCGCGGACTGTTGCAGAAATCATGATGAAAAGTGCGGAGCTGAAAGACAAACCAGTCCTGGTCCGCGGCAAGGTAGTGAAGTACAACCCGGCGATCATGGGGAAGAATTGGGTACATCTGCGCGACGGCTCGGGCTCCGCTGCGGACAACACGAACGACATTCTCGTGACGACCGCCAGCGAGACCAAGATCGGCGATGTCGTGACAGCCAAGGGTATCGTCCGCACCAATAAGGATTTCGGAGCAGGCTATTCGTATAAGGTGCTCATCGAAGAAGCGACGCTGCAGTAACAATCCGGGACAAGAAAACGGCGCTAGGCTGCCCATGTCCCGGTGCGCGCGGAAGTGGGTGGGGTAGGGTGCCACGGATTCCACCCATATATTCAGTAGCCGGAGTTCATGCCTGTGGCAAAGCAAACCCGGCCTGCCTTCTATTGCTTGTTTGGCTTGGAGAGCGGATAAAACCCTGCCTTCGAATATCCGTGAATTCTCTCGGGCTGCTATCTCTCTGCACTTTTTTGTCTGGCCATAACCCCTATCTTCTAATGGGGGATTCCACTTGTGGCGCGGCGGTACAGTGATGGCATATTTGAAAATAATTAGCAGCGTGTTAATCATTGTGCATAAACTCAGCGAGTTATCCAATTCGCGAAGCTGAAATTTTTCTGTAATGTGCTTGACACACAAAAGTGGCCGGGTAAAATCAGCACGGCTTAATAAAGGCAAACTGGTCGAAAGACCAAGGCGCAAAATTTCCGGCCTACGGCGTTTTTCGGCGCTAGGGTAGCGGGGTCGCTAAGATAGTAAGGGAATCCAGTGCGGGTCTGGTTGGCGCTAATATGCGTTTGTTCTCTTGTTCTTCTGTTGTGATCTCATCGGAATTTTTGTTGATTGATTCGATCATTGCCTGTTTTGCGTATCGTGCTTGGTGGTAAGCACGACAGGTTTTCGTCTTAATGGATTGGTGGCGGCCTTCATTCATCTGTAATTTTGCCGGGTTGCGCTTTGGCAATGTTCCGACATGACGCCGCAAATGTAAATGTTGCAAAACTGCACAGTGCGTGTTGTGTGCGGGCATCGTTAGGAGCGTATCAGCCGTGGTTCAAGGATGTACGGTCCTTGGGAAGCTTTAAATCATGGATCGAATCGAGCAGAAATCTTTCCGGCTCACAGGAGTTGGAACGGTTGCGGCAGGCGCCGGGGAGGTTGCATTGAAATTGCTGGTTCAGGGGTTTACCCAGTCCGAATGGCAAATGCTTGAAGCCCTTGTGCGGCTATCGCAACGACGCCAGCACAGAATTACACTCATCAGTTCCGAAGAGTGGGCAAATGCGGATATTGTAATGATCGATGCCGCAAGTGCCGAGGCAAAAAAGTGGGCGGCCAGCCAGCCTTGGCTGCAAAACAGGGCAGTCATTTGGGTTGATGCGCCGGATGCGCCGGGGCGAACCGTGGTTAAGCGCCCGGTGCAATGGTCGACGCTCCCGGTGCTTTTGGCCCGCGCGCTGGAACAGGCGCCGTTGCCGGCTTCGGCCAATCCTTCTGACACGAGCCTTGAGCGATTGGTGGGTGACTTGGTGGCGACTGGCGCAGCCATCACTGTGAATCCAACCGGATCCACCTCGGTGCTAGTTGTTGATGACAGCCTGGCCGTTCGTTCCTTGTTGCGCTCGCTGCTGGAATCGCACGGTCTGAAAGTTACCGATGTTGATAATGCCGAGGCTGCACTCAAGGCCGCTGCCACGGCTGACTATGCATGCGTTCTGCTCGACGTGCTCATGCCCGGCATGGACGGCTACGAAGCATGCCGCCGGATCAAGGCAAACGTCCATGGGGGCAATGTCCCGGCTGTGGTCATGCTGACCAGCCTTTCGTCTTCTTTCGACCGGATAAAAGGAAAGATGGCCGGTTGCGATGCCTACCTGAACAAGCCTATCGACCCTGATTACCTGTCCGAAATTATCCTGCGGCACATCACCTAGCCCTACACTGACGATCAGATACTATCGTGAGCTCGCGCACCCTAAGCCGTGCGCGATAAAGGGGCTCGCCGTGCACCGAAACGGCGGCATCTTCCCGCATCGAACCCAACGCATGCGCCGGTTAGCCTGCCATGGCTTCAGTTTCGACCAGCAGGCATTGTTTGATGACGCGCGGAGCAGGCAAGCTCTTGTCGACCTCCATCACAAAATCCGACTTCACTTCCCGGGTGCAAATATCCAGGTCTCTCGGTTCAAAGCCGTTTTTTTCGGCGACTTGAAATTTTTTCGCGGATCGCGAATTACGTATCCGCGCCATGATTGTTTCCGGCTTGATCTGTCCCAGATCCAGAATCTGGTCGCGGATATATTCTGCGCAGGAATAGTCGTCATCATCCAGGGCATGCGATGCAATTACATTGACCGTGCGGTACCCCTTGCTTGCCATGAGGCGCCGCGCATGCCGGGCAGTTTGCCGGGCATTGGAAAATCCGGTCACAAATATCTGTGCGGCATTCAGCGCTGCGAGCGTGGCTGTGACGCCATGCGTTGTTTTCATCACCAGGGTTTTGCCGTTCACATCCGCCATCGAGACGTTAAAGGGTGAATTGTCGAGGTCGAAATCCGCGATCGGAAGCCCGGCAATTTCTCCCGCCAGCAGGTAGTCCGGATGCAGTGCTTTAAGGGCAAACGCTTCGTCCACGGCATTGACCAGGAAGATCGTGCGCGCACCCTTGCTGAAAGCAACATGACTCACTGTAAATGCACGGATGACATCGATGACGATATTGATGTCCGCGGGGGGCACGGTTTGCTCCGTACCCCGGACGATACGCAAATCAATGGCGCTCATGTCGGTCCTGGCTCAGTACATCATGCGCGGGTCATGGTAGTGCTTGAATTCAAGCACGTTGTTTGAGGGGTCGAGTACGCACATGGTGGTGTGTTCCTCCGCCGTGCCTTCAAAGCGCTGGATGGGGCCATAAAACATCGGAATATTACGTATGCCCATCAGCTTCTTCAGATTCTCGAACTCTGCACGATCCTTGAAGGTGATGCCGAAATGCCGGGGATAAAGCTCGGGCTTGGTTTCAACTTTTTCCGGCTTCAGGTGGCACACCAATTGGTCGCCGAAAAAATCCAGGGTGATCCGGTCATCGTAGCGCCGGGCGAGTCTGCATCCCAGTTTGCCAACGTAAAAATCGTGTGCCTCATCCAGGTCTTTGCAAGGAACGGCCAGGTGAAAAACATTGTTCAAGTCGCGCATAATAAATCCTCAGTATATGTATTGTAAAAACTTACGCCATCATTGCATCATTGGTCGCCTGATTAGCTCGTGACTGGCTTCCTGTCGGCAGCAGACCCGCCCCTGGCTTGGCGTCGATCAGGCACCGGCACATCGCCCCGGTTTGCGTCAAATAATGAGAAAGTATCGGAGCGTAGCCCCAACCGCAAGGTCTCCAGGCCGATGACATCGCCAAATGCGATATTGCCCAGATTGACGTTGGATCCCAGGGAAGTTATCAATTCTGCCTGCAATGCCTTGTTGGGGGCTTCCCAAATGGCATCGGTAAGTCGAAAGTTTGAATTTGCAACGCTGGCGACCAGATCCTTGCGCAGATTGCCCTTGGCATCGCAAATACCGCTTTTGCCCGATTCGCGGGATTCAAGAATGACCTTTTTGGCTCCGGCGAACAGGTCTGCGAGTATCTCGTCTATCCACTGTGAAATCGGCATGCGGTCAGCTTCCACGATATCTTTCTTGCCGACCTCGCTCAGCACATAAAACTCTTGGGAAAAATCTGCGATGTGCCGTGCCTTGTCTTCGCGCGAAATGTGCAGCGTGCCATCCGAAACTTCCATGATCTCGCAATTGTAATGCTTCATGTATTTGTAATACCCATCCAGTTTTCTCTGAGACAGCGCTTTTTCGAACAGGGTGCCGCCAAAGTAATATTTCACATCGTGTTTAACCAGGCACTCGATTTTCTGTTCCAGATCCTTGGTGACCAAGGCGGTACCCCAGCCAAATTTCACGACATCGATCAGGTGCGCCTTGCTTTCGATCACATCCACGAAATAGCGGGTTGGCACACCATTATCGATCAGTGAGGTGAGGCCATGATCTCTAGGCTTGTCACTTCGTTTGGGCGTATCAAGGAAATTGTTAACCATTTTTTACCCTCCTATTGAGTAAACATCTTTTAACAGCTTTGGATTAATATTTTTTGACAGCTTGTTGTATAGTCCTCCTAATTTCGAGTGCGGGCTTCTAAACTTAGACTGTACTTGTGGACGGGGTGCTAAGACAACTATCAAAACTGATAGGTAACAATTTCACTTCGAGGAGAGTTTCCGCGCCGCGCTTATCGCGAGTTGCCGTATAGATCACGGATTGTAAGTCTAGTTAAAAGGTATTTATGAAAATTTATCATGTGCCGCCCTTTAAAACATATGCAAAATAGAGATACCGTTCATCCGCCAAACGCACACCGTTCGTCCGAAAGTTTATAAATCGCAATTTTTGCGGCGGGTTCGGATTCGTTTGGGCGGCGGTTACAAGCCTGCTATGCCGCGATGCATTTTGGGTTTCGGATTAATGGGCCGTCAATGAGGAAATCCCCCATACAGGCAATAACAAATGGTGAAGTATGCGGCCCGTATAAACTTTACTCATGCTGTACCGCGCAGCCATGGGGACGGCTGGACGATGGCCATTTCCATTATGGAAAATTCTGTTTGGGAGAGCCGGACAGTGTTGCTTGGGGCTATACAATAGACCATCATTCCACGCATACTAATGTAGCATGCGTGTTTATTAGTTTACGTATTAAAAAAGGGGGGGGTATGTTTAATGTGGAATGGGTTGCAGCCTATGTGGCGCTGGGTGCTGCCGCCGGATTTCTTGGCGGACTGTTTGGTATCGGCGGCGGCTTCGTCCTGGTGCCGGTTTTATTGATGCTGTATGACGCACAACATTTCCCAAGTGAAACTCAAATGCATCTGGCGCTTGGCACTGCGATGGCAGTCATCGTGTTCACTTCGCTGTCCAGCACGTACAAACACCACCAGCATCAAGGCGTGATTTGGCGCGTGGTGCGGGACATCACCCCGGGCATCCTGGTTGGCACCGCCATGGGCGCACTGCTTGCGTCTGCCATTTCGTCGCGCGTGCTGGGCATCGTTTTCGCACTGTTCGTTTTGTTGGCGGCCACCCAAATCCTGCTTGATTTGCAACCCAAAGCGGTGCGCGCATTGCCTGGCCGGGCGGGCATGACGCTCGCCGGTACTTTTACCGGCTGGCTCTCCAGTGTGGTGGCAATAGGCGGCGGCACCATCGTGGTTCCTTTCCTCGTCTGGTGCAACACGCCGCTGCGACTGGCTATCGGCACCTCGGCTGCCATAGGATTTCCGATAGCATTGGGCGGCACCCTGGGCTATATCGCGACCGGGTGGGGGGTACAGGCACTGCCGGGATACACGCTGGGTTATGTTTATCTGCCGGCGTTGCTGTGGGCCGCATCTGCCAGCATTATGACCGCGCCAGTGGGCGCCAAGTTTGCGCACAGCATGAATATTCACTTGTTGCGCAGGCTGTTCGCGCTGGTGCTGCTGGCACTGGCGATCAAGTTGTTGCTGAAGGTGTTGTAGCATATTGGAGTGGTTGCGGCCGCACTGGCCGCAGACATATATGGCCTGCGCGGGGCGATTGTCACTTTTTCAACTAAGTGTTGCTGGCGTTGATGAATGCCGATGGCAGTGCCTTGTCGCGCAAGGCTGAGGGTTTGTGAAAATGCGCTGGCAACTTGTCATCCCGGTCATGGGTCGCTTGGGAACCTGGATCAGTCGTGAAGAAAAAGCGTCTGTTCACTTGTTTCGAGCTTTCGGCAAAGTCCAGGCCGCAAGTCGTCGCGCGAATCACTTTTACTCCCCTTAACTACACGCTTTCACTGCTCATGCAGATTTTTATGCTTGCCGGTGTAAATATTATGCTTAATGAATAGAAGTCGGTGAATAAACTTAAAATCAGGTTGACAGTAATCTTACTGAAACATGAAAATGGAATGATATTAAAAAAGGCAAACTGGTCGAAAGATTAGGACGCAAAATTTCCGGTCTAATGTGCCGCGGCACTACGATAGCGGGATCGCCAGAAGTATCGTGCATGAGAGTGTTCGATTTTCTGTAGCATCCTCCTACCTCCCAGGCCGCCAATCTTGGCCGCTCATTGTGAGTCTTGCCTTTAGCGCATATCTGCGTTTCCCGTGTGCTGGGAGATTCAAGTTTGCGCGTTGGTACAAAATAAAAAGTAGTTAAAAACAGCATCAACAGGAGAAGGAGTGATCAAAATGGAGCCGTCTTCGCACCAACCAGTTATTGATTTTTCAGGAACGAAACCCGGCGAGGCTGTGCTGAAGCTGCTGGTGCAGGGCTTCACGCAGTCGGAGCGTCAATTGCTGGATGCTATCATCCACCTGTCGCAGCGGCGTCTGCCACGGATTGAACTGCTCGCCGTTTCCGATGGCGAAAGCGCGGATGTCGTGATGATCGATGCCGCGGATGCCCAGGCAAAGAAGTGGGCCAGTAGCCAGCACTGGCTTGAGCGCAAGGCAGTCATCTGGGTGGATGCACCTGCCGCCACTGGGCGCACCACTGTGCGCCGCCCCATACATTGGTCGGCTTTGCCGGTGTTGCTGGCGAAATGGCTGGAACAGGCACCAGGCAACATGCCGGGCGCAGCGGCGGTCACATCCGAAAGCAACTCGGTGCTGGTCGTCGACGACAGCATGGCCGTGCGTATGCAACTGCGTGCGCTGCTTGAGGCACGCGGCCTGACCGTGGCCGATGTCGATAGCGCCGAAGCCGCCTTTAAGGCCGCAACTGCGTCCCATTACGCCTGCATCCTGATGGACGTGCTCATGCCCGGCATGGACGGTTATGACGCCTGCCGCCACATCAAGGCGAATACCAGCGGCGGCAACAGGCCGACTGTTGTCATGCTGACCAGCAAGTCTTCACCGTTCGACCGCATAAGGGGAAAGATGGCCGGCTGCGATGCATACCTCACCAAGCCGATCGATACCGAGCATCTGTTTGAAGTGGTCTCGCGTTACACGGCAAAACCCGCGAATAGTAGTTCAATAAAGCAGAGAATAGTCCCCCCCCAATACGCGTAACTTTTTTTGTTTATCCCAACTGAAAGGAAATACATCATGGCACGTACCATCCTGATCGTCGAAGACAACCAAGCTGATCGCAGCCGTCTCGAAAAACTGTTGAGCGACGCCGGCTTTTTGGTAAGCTCCGCCGAGAACGGCACCCAGGCCCTCGCGGCCGTTAAGAGCAACAAGCCCGATGCAATATTCATGGACGTGAACATGCCCGGGATGGATGGCTTCGCCGCCACCCGCGCCCTGCGCAATGACTCCGGCACCAAGGACATTCCGGTGGTGCTGGTCACCGCCAAGGACCAGAAAGCCGATATCGCCTGGGGCCAGATGCTCGGCGCCAAGGCCTACATCACCAAGCCTTACACCGACGATCAAATCCTGTCGCAAGCCCGGGCACTCTAAACGGTGCGCGCCCAAGGAAGACGCCGTGCTTTGATGCGGCGGCTCCTTGGGCAAATC
>JBGPSQ010000035.1:0-18795 GCA_041490205.1 Gallionellaceae bacterium | reverse complement strand
TGCCATGCTGCTGCGTGGCGGCAGCCATCTCGTGCTGCAGGCAAAGGAAGAAAGCACGGAAGCCAATCCCGTGATCGGTCTGCTGCAATTGTTTTCCGGAAAACTGCTTTCCGCATCGCGCAACAAAGGCATGCGCATTGTCACGCCTTCGGCGACCATCGGTATTCGCGGTACCGGGGTGTATCTCGAAACCGAGCCGGACAAGACCTATTTTTGCACTTGCTACGGCGATGTGGATATAGAGGCCAGCCATGATCCGGAAAGCAAGGACTCGGTTCATGCCACTCATCACGAAAAACCGCTGGTCATTCTGAACGAAGGGCTTCCCGGCAAGCGCATACACAGCGCGAAAGACCCGGAATTCACCAGGCCGGGAAGCTTCAAACTCAAGCACTCGGATGAAGAGCTGATGCTGATCGAGGCGCTGGTCGGGCGAACCCCGCCATTTGCGCCCCAATAATGGAAAGGAAATCGCCATGCGCTACATATTCGTAGTTATCCTATCCGTCCTGGCGTTCACGCAAGCTTGCGGAGGGAATCCGGATGCTCCGGCGCAAGGCGCCATGACAGGTGAAATGCATGGCGAAAACAAAAACATGCAAACAGCCGTGTTCGCAGGCGGCTGTTTCTGGGGCGTGGACGCGGTATTCAAGCACGTCAAGGGCGTGGCCAGCGTGGAGTCTGGCTATGCGGGTGGCAGCGCCGACACGGCGCATTACGATCAGGTGAGCATGGGAGACACCGGGCACGCAGAATCGGTGCGCGTACACTTCGATCCGGAACAGGTTTCTTACCAGCAACTTCTGCAAGTGTTTTTCAGCGTTGCGCACGACCCGACCCAGCTTAATCGCCAAGGCCCGGATTCCGGAACCCAATACCGCTCGGCAATTTTTTATATCAGCGCTGAGCAACATAAAATTGCGCAAAGTTACATCCAGCAACTCACTGTTGCGCGCCAATTCTCAGCGCCTATCGTTACCCAAGTTGTGCCGCTGCAACAGTTCTACCCGGCCGAGGAGCATCATCAGAATTATCTGGCACTACATCCTTTTGAGCCGTATATCGTCTTTAACGACAAACCCAAGATTGAGCTATTGCGCAAGCAATTCCCAGCTTTGTATCAATAGGCTGGAATTAAATTTTCTCCATGAGTTTGAATGATGCTGCACCGATATGTTTTTAGAAGTTTTTCTAAAAATTATTTGCATAACTCTTCAATACCGCAATTTTCCTTGTAACCTTTTTTATTTTCCCTCCGAATACGCTGGTGTGCGGATGAAAGTCCGATAGGCATTAAGGCCAGGGAGCCTGAATCCGCGCATTTAACTGAAAAATGGCTTACTCCGGCCTATGGCTCGAAGCAGGCTCGTTGATATCAACCAACTTAAAGGGTATTACCATGAAAAACCGTCAAGTCCTCTCCGCCGCAATCGGTAGTTTGCTGATTTTGGGTCTTGCCAGCGGCAACGCAATGGCCGCAGACAAAAAAGTGCAAATGGAAAAGTGTTTCGGCATAGCCAAGGCAGGCAAGAATGATTGCTCCAGCAACAAGAGCGCGCATTCCTGCGCCGGACAGGCCACCAAGAGCAATGACCCGATGGACTTCATTGCCGTGCCCAAGGGCACCTGCGAGAAGATCGCCGGTGGCACTGTCGAAGGGGAAGCCATGATGAAGAAAGGCATGTAATGAACAAGCCCGCAAACCAGGTATTGCCTTGTACCGCAGGCATAGGCTTGCGGGCGCCTCATTATCATGAGGTATTGGAACATCTGCCCAGGCTTGGGTGGGTGGAGTTGCACAGCGAGAATTTTTTCGGCGGAGGCGCGCCGCTGCATACCTTGCTAAGGGTACGTGAGCATTATCCGGTCAGCCTGCATGGAGTGGGCATGGGGCTGGGTTCCACTGTTCCGCTCGACCGGGAGCATTTGTCCGCCTTGCAGCGCTTGTGCGATGTTGTCCAACCTGCCGCCATATCGGAACACCTGACCTGGAACACGGCGGACGGCATGGCCATCAACGACCTGTTGCCTTTCCCCTATACGCATGAGGCTTTGGCCCATGTGGCGGAGCGCGTGGAGCAGGTGCAGGAAAGACTGGGCCGCCAGTTATTGGTGGAAAATCTTTCAAGCTATTTGTCGTTCACGCACAGCGAAATGACCGAGGGCGAGTTTCTTGCCGGCCTGGTAAATCGCACTGGCTGCGGCATTTTGTTTGATGTGGAAAACCTGTATGTGAATATGCGTAACCTGGGCGTGGATGCCAAGGCTTTCATCAAGGCTATCCCAGCCGAGGCAGTCAGGGAATACCACTTGGCCGGGTATAGCCTCAGGGACGGCTGCCTGGTGGATACCCATAATCACCCGGTTTATCCCGAGGTGTGGGAGCTGTATGAGTACGCATTGCAGCAAATCGGCCCGCGCCCCACGCTGATCGAGTGGGACAGCGATATTCCGGCGCTGACTGTGCTGATGGGCGAGGCCGAAAAAGCGCAACTGCGCATGGAGAGCTGCTATGCAATCGCTTGATGTGGATCTGGCCGATTTTTCCCGCGCCATCGTGCGCGGGGCAGCACCTTCCCCGAAGATTACCCAAAAATATCAAAATTATTCCATCGAAGTCGCCATCGAAGTTTACCGTAACAATTATCGCGGCAATTTGCATGATGCGCTTGCGGGTGCATATCCCGTAACAGAGCAACTGGTAGGCAGCGTTTTTTTCAGGTTGCTGACGCGCAGCTTTATCGAAAAACATCCTTCGCGCAGCGGCAACCTGCATCGTTATGGTTCGGAAATGAAATGCTTCCTTGCGTCATTCGCGCCCGCGAAGGAACTGGCATATCTGCCGGACGTGGCGGCGCTGGAATGGGCCTGCCACTGCGCTTACTTCGTGGATGATGCCGTTGCGCTGGAGCTGTCCAAACTTGGGCAAGTTCCGCCCGATCAATATCCCGGCATAATTTTGCACCTGCACCCCGCCTGTCTGCTGGTGCGCTCGAGTTACCCAATCGCAGCCATCTGGCATGCCCATCAGCCTGGCGCGGATAGCGATTTCCACATTGATCTCGATAGCGGTGCCTGCAATGCCTTGGTGAGCCGCAAGAACGATGAGGTTCAGGTCGGCGAACTTTCGATGGCCGATGCCGACTGGCTGCAATTCGTACAGGCCGGAAGCCCGCTGGGCGCAGCCACTGAGTTCACGCAGGAGCGCTACCCGGATTTTAATCTTGAATCTGCGCTGCTTGGCCTGGTTGCACGGGATGTGATTGCCGATTTCGAGCTGGGGGCCATGTCATGAGCCGCTTATTCGGTATTGTCCGTTTTTACTATACGGCCTCGCACTGGCCGGAATATCTGGCGCCCGCATTCGACCTTGGCCTGAGATTGCTCCTGGCCAACGTGTTTTTCAAATCAGGGCTGACCAAGGTACAAACCTGGGACAGCACGCTATACCTGTTCAATGAAGTCTATGACGTGCCATTGCTTCCGCCAGAAGTGGCCGCTTACGTCGCAACCGGTGCGGAACTTGGGTTATCTGTGCTGTTGGTCTTCGGCCTGTTCGGGCGCTTTGCCGCTGCCGGACTATCCATTCTCAACGCCGTTGCCGTCATCTCCTATTCCGAATTAAGCGAATCCGGCCTCAACCAGCATCTATATTGGGGGCTGTTGCTGGGGGTGCTATTAATGCTCAGCCGCAGCGCATGGTCTCTCGATGCCTTGCTGGAAAAACGGCTTAAAGCATAAATATATCTTCGATCACCAAAACAAAGAGGCTTTGCGATGGATCAACTTTACACGAAACGTTTAAAAGTACAACGAGGCGCGGCGTTAATGTTGTCCGCGCTATTCGTCGGCGCAATCTACATGATTGCAACGGAACAAATCAACAAGCTGACTGCCGACATGAGTGTGAAAACGGCAGCTACGGACGAAATGACCAAGAGAGACGCTGCCCGCTCAACGCTGGCGAACGATATCCGCTTTCACGCGGAGCAAAGCGAAGGGCAACTGGCATTATTATTCTTCATCAGCGAAAAGGAAAAGCGGATACCTGTCTATCAAAAGATGGATACACACAAAGCAGCCCTCGATCAGGCGATTGAGCATATCACCCCGTTGATTACAGGCGCGGACGAAAAGGAGGCCTTGACCCGCCTGGTCAAGATGCGCGAAGTTTTCCGCGACAATCTCCAGGAAACAGTTGATGCACTGGAACTGGATGACCGGGAAAAGGCCACAAAACTTTTATCAACCGCGACGCAGGATAATCTGAAAGAAATACGAGGCTTGGTTGAACATCTGATCAAGGAACAGCGGGTCGCTATTTCTGCGGGGGAGCAAGATGTCAAGGACCGAAATGCGGAAGCCGAATCCGCCTTGGTGCGGTCCAAAAATATAGTCATCGCCTCGAGTCTGGGTGCTGCAACGGTCGGGGTACTGCTGGGCCTGTTGCTGATGAGAAATACAGCCCGTCCGGAGTAATGGATATTAAAGCCACGTTGGCTGTTTGTAGCCATGTAAAACCAGACTGGGGTGATTTTATTTAGCTCTTACGAAGCACCATTTCGGGCCGAATTTTTTCTGGGATTCCGGCAAGGCGATCCACCATTTCACCCAGAGCTCTCCCGGAGAGGTAACGGTCACATTTTTGGGCTGTGGTATATGCGGCGGGGGTGTAAAAACCTTTCCTTCCAGTTGGCCGGATTTGATCGCTTCTGCAAACACGTTTGTGTCCAGCTCGATTCCGCATAGGCGATCCGGTGTTTCGAGCACGTATTTTAAAAGTCTGTACGGGGATTTTTCAGTGTACGGTTCCTCGCCTTGCCAAGCGGCCAACTTACGAAAGTCGATCAATATCCAGTCTGAATTATCGAAATGCATGGACTGAGCCAACAGAGGGGCGGCAGGATGGTGTTCGGATGATGGCGCTACGCTGGAAAAATATAATTTCAGCGTGCCGTCTTTCTGCCCGCTAATGCGCACCCGCTCTCCATTCTCCTCCACGTTCTTCCAGGTGCCGCTGATCGTACTTGGGGCAGGAGCCAGATAGTCGGCAGACGGAGGATTTACGAATTCTGGCGAGCTGCATCCCGCCAGCAGCATCAATACGACGCTTATCCAGAAAGTGCTCATACCGCTTGCCAGGCTCAAATTAGAATTCATGCCACTATCCTCTTATTAATTGGTTTTAGCCGGGGAATTGATCGTAAGGTGCACAATTCCTGCTGAAAAATCATTTAGCTACTTTTGGACACCGCATAAAGTTTTGCATGGCAGTGATTCTAAATCAACAGGATGCTCTTCAATAGCGCCATGCACAGCAAAGTATAGCCTGCCGCGAGGATGTCATCGAACATCACGCCCATCCCGCCATGCCAGTGAATGTCGAAATGGCGGATGGGCGGCGGCTTCACGATGTCGAAAAAGCGGAACAGCGAGAAGGCCAGCACGTTCCAGAAAATTCCCGTTGGAGTGCTGAATGATCCGGCCATGGGTGTGAAGAACAATATCAGCAGAAAAGCGACGATCTCGTCCCAGACGATGCCGCCATAGTCAGCTTCGCCCAGGGTGCGTCCGGTTTTTTCGCAGGCCAGGACACCCATGCCGAACGCCCAGATCAGCATGATCATGTAAGTCTTGGTGGTCAGGAACGGCGTCAGCGCCCAGTAGAGCGGGAAGGCCGCCAGCGTGCCCATGGTGCCCGGTGCGCGCGGGGAAAGCCCGCTCCCCAAGCCGAAGGAAATGAAATGCGCGGGATGGGAGAATATGAAGCGCCAGGAGGGCTGCACATTCAAATTATGCGAAGTGGTCATAACCTCTTTCTTTTGTCCGGATAACACTGCCATCCGCAGTGCGAACCTTGCAGCCGCTTCCCGGCACGATAACGCCGATGCGTGCCAGCGGCAAGCCCAGTTTGTCCGAAATGCCTTCAATTGCAGTGTGGTTTGCGGAAGGAGCGGAGAAGCACAATTCGTAATCATCGCCGCCGGACAGGATGCAATGTAAGGCCAGGTCGCCTACTGCTTTCCCGGCACCGGCAGGATTTTTCGTGTAAGAGCGCAATAGCGGCGAAATCGGCAAGGCGTCGAAATGTATTTCCGCGCCCACCTTGGAACATTCCAGTATGTGACCGAGGTCGGCCAGCAACCCATCCGAGATATCTATCGCGCTGTTTGCCAGGCCGCGCAACGCCAGACCGAGTGCGACGCGCGGTTGGGGCTGGTGCAGCCTGTGCGCGCATTCCGCGAATTCGGCTGCCGGTAATTGCACCTTACCTCGCAAGTGCGCCAATGCCAGGGCGGCATCGCCCAGTTGGCCCGATACCCATATTTCATCTCCCGCCTGCGCCCCGCTGCGTCGTAATGCCGCACCTTGCGGCACCTCGCCCATGATGGTGACGCACAGGTTGAGCGGCCCGCGTGTGGTGTCGCCGCCGATGAGTTCCACTTTATGCTGATCCGCCAAGGCAAAAAACCCTTCGCTGAGTTTTTTTAGCCAGGCAGCGTTTTCCTCCGGCAGGGAAATTGAAAGCAATGCCCAGCGGGGGGTCGCGCCCATCGCCGCCATGTCGGAAAGATTCACCGCCAGCGTCTTGCTTCCCAGCAGGAACGAATCGGCATCGGGAAAGAAATGCGTCCCGCTCACCAGCATGTCGGTGGATACAGCCAGCTCCATGCCGGGTGCGATGCGCAGCAGGGCGGCGTCGTCACCCACCCCAAGCTCGGCGCCGGGGGAGGGGCGGGTGAAGTAGCGCTGGATCAGATCGAATTCCGGCATTCGGTCAACTCACCAAAGTGGAGCCAGGCAGCCTATCTCGCCGCAACCTCGAGCGGACGAGCCTGCGCCGCCAGCTTGTCCAGTACGCCGTTGACGAATTTGTGTCCGTCTGTCCCGCCGTAGGTCTTGGCCAGTTCCACTGCTTCGTTGATGATGACACGGTAAGGAGTTTCGGGCTGCTTCAGCATCTCGTATGTGGCGAGCAGCAAGATGGAAAATTCCACCGGACTCAACTCATTACTCGCGCGGTCCAGGTGGGGTGCCAGCTCCGTGGTAAGTTCGGCATGCTGCGCCAGCACGCCGCGCAGTAGCAGGTCAAATAAATCCGTGTCATAGCGGCCCAGGTTTTTTTCATCCTGCATACGCTGCACGACCTGGGCGGCATCTGCGCCGGATAGTCGCCACTGATAGATGCCCTGCATCGCCAGTTCGCGCGCGCGGCGGCGCGGGCTTTTGGCGGGCGCTTTGTTTTTTTCGGTTTGTCCGCTCACGCCATCGCCTTCATCAGGTTTGCCATTTCGATCGCCACTTGCGCGGCTTCCGAGCCCTTTATGCCGATGCGCACTTCGGCCTGTTCGTCGGTGTCGGTGGTGAGAATGGCGTTGGCAACGGGGATGCCATGCTTCAATTGCACTTCGCCCACACCGCGTGCGGACTCGTTGGAGACTACCTCAAAATGATAGGTATCGCCCCGGATCACTGCGCCCAACGCGATCAGCGCGTCGAATTTCCCGGTTTGTGCCATGCGCTGCAGCATAGGCGGAATTTCCAGCGCGCCCGGCACGGTAGCCAGCGTGACGTCGCCGTCATTCACTCCAAGCCGTGCCAGTTGCCCGCGGCATGCCGCCAGCAATCCTTCGCATATCACAGTATTGAATCGGCTCTGTACGATACCGATGCGCATACCCGTGCCATCCAGGTTTTTTTTCAGTTCGATCATTTTCCTTCCTTTGCGTGGCAATATCCGACCACTTCCAACCCGAACCCGGCCATGCTCGGCAGCTTGCGCGGCGTGGCGATCAGGCACATCTTGCCGACATTGAGGTCGCGCAGGATCTGCGCGCCTATGCCGTAACTGCGCGGGTCCCATTGCGCCGCAGAGTGCGCCTCAGGACTTGCCGCCGCGCGCGCCAGCAAATCCTGCGAAGTCTCGTTATGGTGCATCAGCACCAGCACCCCGGCAGGCGCCCGGCTGATGCGGCTGAGCGCGTCATGCACGCTGGTGGAGTGGGGGTAACTTGCCTGCTCCAGGAAATCCATCACTGAAAGCGGCTCATGCACGCGTACCAGCGTTTCGCGTTGCGGGTTGATCTCGCCTTTCACCAGCGCCAAGTGCGTGCCTTGCGTGGTCTTGTCGCGATAAATGACCATCTTGAATTCGCCATAGGCGGTCTGCAGCTGGCGTTCAGCCGCGCGCTCGATGAGCTTTTCCTGCTGGCTGCGGTATTCGATCAGGTCGGCAATGGTGCCGATTTTCAGGCCATGCAAGCTGGCGAATTCGATCAAGTCCGGCAGGCGGGCCATCTCGCCGTCGTCCTTCAGGATTTCGCAGATCACCGATGCGGGCGTCAGCCCGGCCAACTGTGCCAGGTCGCATCCCGCCTCGGTGTGGCCAGCGCGCACCAGCACGCCGCCATTTTGCGCGCGTAGCGGGAAAATGTGGCCCGGTTGCACGATGTCGGAAGGTTTCGCGGTTTTGTTCGCCGCCACCTGCACGGTACGTGCTCGGTCAGCCGCCGAGATACCCGTGGTCACGCCTGTCGCCGCTTCGATGGAAAGCGTGAAATTGGTGCCCAGGGGAGCTCTGTTGTCCCGCACCATCAGCGGCAGGTCTAGCTGATTGCAATGTGCCTCGGTCAGCGTCAGGCAAATCAGCCCGCGCCCGTGTTTGGCCATGAAGTTGATTTTTTCCGGCGTGACGAATTCTGCTGCAAAAACCAGGTCGCCCTCGTTTTCGCGGTCTTCTTCGTCCACCAGCACCACCATCCGTCCGGCGCGGATTTCGGCGATGATATCCTGTATCGGTGCAATGTCTGTCATTTCGGCAAATTGGGCATTTCGGTAAATTGCGCGACGGGTCAACGAATCGCCCGTCAGGTATAGTGTGCAGAAGGCGTGATTCTACCATTTCGGCATCATCTGCTTGGGATAGTCATTCAATTTTCCGGATGTTGCAATATCCCGGCGGCGGACAGGAACCCGCCTTCCTGAAAAGCGCAGGTCATGTAGGGGGATCGCGGTTATGCAGCCAGGCTCAGGCCGTCTGGCCCAGTGAGCGTGGCTTAAGCAGCCTGTGCTGGAATGAAATCGCGCTTGTTGACGATGCGGTTGTGCTCGTTCACATAGACGAGCTGGGGTTGGAATTTCTGCAATTCCAGTTCGGCATACATCGCGTAAGTGGCGATGATCAGGATGTCGCCCGGATTGGCCTTGTGCGCCGCCGCGCCATTCACCGAAATCATGCCCGAGCCGCGCTGCCCTCGGATGGCATAAGTGGTGAAGCGTTCGCCGTTGGTGACGTTATAGATGTCTATTTGCTGGTATTCCTTGATGTCAGCCGCATCCAGCAAATCCTCGTCTATCGCGCACGAACCCTCATAGTGCAGTTCGGACTGCGTGACGCGCACGCGGTGCAATTTCGATTTGAGCATGATGCGTTGCATATAGCCATCTCCAGAAACGGACGCGCATTATATAGGGGCTTGAACTGATAGACAAACTTCCACATTGTCTATAAGGCGGGTCTGCCCCAGCCTTGCCGCCGCCAGTATAACCAGTTTTTGCTCCCCGGCAGCCGGGATTGCCAGCGTGACCTGATTGCGTATGGCCACATATTCCGGCTCCCAGCCATGGGTTGCAAGCAGTTTGACTGTTTGTTCCTGAATTTGTTCCATATTTTTTTCGCCTGCCCATAGCCGCCCGCCAATGTCCTGCAGGGTGCGGTAAAGCAAGGGCGCTGCCGTGCGCTCTGCCGGACTCAAATACTGGTTGCGCGAACTCAGGGCCAGCCCGTCTGCAGCCCGCGCGGTCTCCGCGCCGATGATGGCGATGGGCAGGTTGAACTGGGTCACCATCTGCCGGATGATGGCAAGCTGCTGGTAATCTTTCTTGCCGAAAATGGCGGTATGCGGCTGCACCAGATTAAACAGCTTCAGCACCACCGTCGCCATGCCGCGAAAATGGCCGGGACGAAACGCCCCGCACAGCTTGTTGGCAATCGGCGGCGGCTCGACATAAATGGTCTGCTTCTCCGGGTACATCTCGGCCACGGAAGGCGTAAACACCACATCGGCCAGACCTTGCAGCTTCTCGCAGTCGGCATTGAGTGTGCGCGGATACTTGTCGAAATCCTCGCTGGGGCCGAACTGCAAGGGATTCACGAAAATGCTCGCCACCACGCACTGCCCATGCTGGCGTGCGAGGCGCACCAGGTCCAGGTGACCTTCGTGCAGGTTGCCCATGGTCGGCACGAAGGCGGTGCTGGCTTCGTTGTGCAGGCGCTGGCGTAATTCAGCGGCAGTGGAAATGATTTGCAATGCTTATCCCCTTACCTGGGCCTCTCCCGCGCTAACGCGCACCCCTCTCCCGCAGGCGGGAGAGGGGCTGGGGGAGAGGGTAATTAGAAGCTGTGCTCTGCACCGGGAAACGCGCCGGATTTCACTTCACGCACATAGCGCGCCACCGCATCGGCGACAGAGCTGGCACCCGGCATGAAATCCTTTACAAAGCGCGCCTTCTTGCCAGGATAAATGCCCAGCATGTCATACACAACGAGCACTTGGCCGGAGCAGCCTGCGCCCGCGCCGATGCCGATGGTAGGGATGTGCAACTGGGCGGTGATGTCCGCCGCCAGGGCGGCGGGCACGGCTTCCAGCACGATCAGGCCTGCGCCAGCCTGTTGCAGTGAGAGGGCGTCCTGCCGCAGTTTGTTCGCCGCAGCATCGCTCTTGCCTTGCACCTTGTAGCCGCCAAGCTGGTGAACCGATTGGGGCGTCAGGCCGATGTGCGCGCAGACGGGAATGCCGCGCGAAGTAAGGAACTGGACGGTTTCGGCCATTTCGGCGCCGCCTTCGAGCTTGACCATGTGCGCGCCCGCCGACATCAACTGCACCGCATGGGCGAAGGTCTCGCGCGCGCTGAACTGCGAGGTGCCGAACGGCATGTCGGCTGCGATGAATGCGCGCTGCGCTCCGCTCGCCACGCAGGAGGTGTGGTAGGACATCTGTTCGATGGTCACCGGCAGTGTGGTTTCGCGTCCCTGTATCACCATGCCGAGCGAATCGCCGACCAGCAGCACGTCCACGCCATTGTTTTCCAGCAGGCTCGCAAAGCTGGCGTCATAGCAGGTGAGCACGGCAATTTTCTCGCCGCGGTTTCGCATCTCTTGCAGTGCCGTCAGTGTGGTTCGCATCAAAGCCCCCTATCTAACTTTCCCCCGCAAGCGGGAGAAAGGACAATCGTGAAAAGCAATTTTCAATTTTAGCCCATGCTAAAGAATTCCCGCTGACCGCGCATCCCCGCGATGCGCTCCAGCAGCAGGCCGAAATGTTCGTCATTATCCACGAAATTGAGGTTTTCGCAGTTTACGACGAGCACCGGGGCTGCGTCGTAGTGGTGGAAAAACTCGCTGTAGCCCAAGGATAGCCGCTCCAGGTAATTTTCCGCTATCGGGTATTCATACGCGATGGCGCGCCGCCGCACGCGTTCGAACAGGGTTTCCACCGGGGCTTGCAGGTAGATCACCAGGTCGGGGGAGGGCGCTTGCGGTGCAAGGCTGTTGTAGATGTTCTGGTACAGGGTGAATTCGTCGTCGTTCAGGTTCAGGCGCGCGAACAGGGAGTCCTTGTCGAACAAATAGTCGGATACGGTGCGCACCTGGAACAAGTCCATTTGCGCAAGCTCGCTTACTTCATTGATGCGCTGGAACAGGAAGAACAGTTGCGTGGGCAAGGCATGGCGCGCCGGGTCTTCATAAAAACGGGGTAGGAAAGGATTTTCTCCCGGTTTTTCCAGCATGGCCGAGGCGCCAGCATATTCGGCAAGGCGCCGCGCGAGGCTGGTCTTGCCTACGCCTATCGGGCCCTCGACCACCAGGTAACGATATTTTTCAAGCGCCATCCGCTACACGCTCCAATTTCTGGTCTGCGCACTGCTGCAATGCCTCCGCCGCAGGGCCGACACCGGGAATGATGCACCCCGGCGCAATCTCAAGCAAGGGGAGGAGTACGAAGGCACGTTTGTGCATTTGCGGGTGCGGCACGGTCAGCCCATGTTCGTGATGGCGCAAATCGCCATACAGCAGCAGATCCAGATCCAGCGTGCGCGGCGCATTGGGAAATTCGCGGGTGCGGCCATAGGCCCGTTCCAGCGCCAGCAGCGCACCCAACAGGGCGCGTGGCGCTAATTCTGTTTCTAGCCGTGCCACTGCATTGATGAAATCCGGCTGATCGAGGAATCCCACGGGGGCGCTGCGATACAGGGAAGAGCGCGCCAAGACCCTGGTGTGCGGCAAGCCGTCCAGCGCTTTCAATGCTTGCAATACCTGGGCCTGCGGGTCGTTCAGATTGCTGCCCAGACCGATGAATACAGTATGCATGTCATTCCAAGTAGGCCGGGCTTCGCCCGGCATGGCGGGCATAGCCCGCCCTACAGTTCCTTTCTATTCTGCCGGCAATTCAGCTTGCGCTCCAACACCGTCCGCCGGTTTTTTGCGCCGGCGGCGGCGCTTTTTGGCTCCCCCGCCAGTTTCCGGCAGCAGCATTTCGGCACGGCGCTCGTGGGAGGCGTCCTGAAACTCGTCCCACCACAATCCAAGTTCGCCATCCACCTCGCCGCTCTCACAGCGTAAAAGCAGGAAATCGTAGGCTGCGCGGAAGCGAGGCAGTTCCAGCAAACGGTATGGCCGCTGCCCGCTGCGCTGTTCCAAGCGCGGCTGCAACAGCCATATTTCCTTCATCACTGCATCGTGACGGCGCGGAATCGCAAGTTGCCCGTGTTGCCGGTTCAGCACCGCGTCCATCGCTTCATGCAGGGCGGGTATGGGGCGCTCGCCCGCTTCCTGCCGTGCTTTCCATGCTGCCAGCACCTCATGCCAGAGCAGGGTAGCGAACAGGAAGGCTGGAGATACCGGCTTGTCCTCGTGGATGCGCTGGTCGGTGTTTTTCAGTGCCAGCATGACGAATTTTTCTCCCAGCGGCTGCGCCAGGATCACGTCCAGCATCGGCAGCAGCCCCTGGTGCAGGTTCATCGCGCGCAGTTTTTTGACGCCCTCCGCCGAGTGTCCGGACAGCAGCATTTTGAGCATCTCGTCCAGCAGCCGTGCCTGCGGAACGTTGTCCAGCAAGCCTTTCATCGCAGAGATGGGGGCGGCAGTGGCGCGATCAATCTTCATGTCCAGCTTGGATGAAAGTCGCACGGCGCGCAGCATGCGCACCGGATCCTCGCGGTAGCGGACTTCCGGATCGCCGATCATGCGCAGGGTGTTGGCGCGGATGTCGGCATAGCCGTTGTGGTAATCGTAGATTTGCTGCGTGGCGGGATCGTAAAACAGGGCGTTGGCGGTGAAATCGCGGCGCGCGGCATCCTGCTCCTGATCGCCGAATTCGTTGTCGCGCAACAGCCTTCCGTGCTCGTCGGTTTCCGCGTCTTCGGCTTCTATCATGCGGCGGAAAGTGGAAACTTCCACCGTATCCTCTCCGAACATCACATGCACCAGGCGGAAGCGGCGCCCGATGATGCGGGAGCGGCGGAATACCCGGCGCACTTCTTCCGGCGTGGCGTCGGTGGCGACGTCGAAATCCTTGGGGTGGCGGTCAAGCAGCAGGTCGCGCACCGCGCCACCCACCACGAAGGCTGAATAGCCTGCCGCCTGCAAGCCGTCGGTCACCTTGCGCGCGCCGTAGCTGATGCCGTCGCGGCTCACATGATGTTCGGAAAATGGGATCACCCGGCAGTTGCCGGACGTCTTGCTGCCGCCCTTTTTGCCGAATACGCGCTTGAACAGTTTTTTTATCATTGCCAACAGTAATACCAACTCAAGCGTGGATTATACACCGTCCCGGGCATCCACTTGTACAGTGGCGGTGTTCCGTGAATTTCGCGGCTAACGGCAAATTGCGTGAAACTTTGTTCCGGAAAGACTCTCATGCGGAACTGTTCGGCATGCAGAACTTTCGGCAATGAGGAACAATCAGACCATCGCGCACTCGAATCATGTTGTAGAATCTCGCGCCGACAGCCTGACCCAAGGAGTCAAATGAAGCCAGTACTGCTGAAGCTGAAGCACTTTGCATTCGCCCCCTTCGTGTGGCTGGCAGCCGCCGTATTCCTCATCGAGGAGTTCATATGGGACTGGACCGCAGCATTCATGGCCAGGCTGGGGGCGGTGCGCGTCGTTCACGCAGTCGAAAAACACATCTCCTCACTGCCGCCTCGCTGGGCTTTTCTTGCCTTCATATTGCCCAGCGCCATATTCCTGCCGGCAAAGCTGCTTGGTTTGCATGCCATCGCCACCGGGCATTGGGTGATCGGTAGCGGAATCTTTCTTTTCGCCAAGGTTGCAGGCTTTGCCTTGTTCTCGCGCATTTTCAACCTCACGCGTCCGGCGCTCATGCAGCTTGCCTGGTTTGCGAGCTTTTATGCGTGGATCATGTATTACCGCAACCGCATTCACGCTTTCCTCGACAGCTGGCAAGCCTACCAGCGCATCAAGCAGCGCATCCGCGCCATGCTCGCCGACCTGAAAACCGGCTTAAGGAAGCTCGTTTCACGTGATGCCGAGTAACCCGCGTCTGGCGCATTTTACCGGCGGCTGGGAAGTTTGGTAATTGGCTGGCAGGTCGTTGGCCCGGGATCATTTGACTGGGATCATTTTTGACTGGGATCATTGCCCGGAGATATACAACACCCCGTATTCCTGCTGGATTTTCATGCGACCCAACACGTCCATGCCCAGCAAGGCATCGACGGGCATGCTTGGCATGATTGCAACCACCAGGTTGCGGACATGGAAAGTGCCAAAGGTGATTTCAGGCACGGTCACCTGGCAGCTGACCACCATCCCGTTTGCCGTGGCAGCATAACTCGCGTTGGAGCATCCCTTGAGGCCGGCCGCATCGGCCACTTGCTGTGATATGGCTGTCCTCGAAGCGCCCGTATCGATCACAAAGGTGACATGGCGTCCGTTAACCGTGCCGGGGGTGCGATAACTATGGCTTGCATCCATGCGCACCTCCAGTTTTTCCTGCGAATTGTCCTGGTCGCCGTGAAAACGCATGACCTGCGCATCCTTCCCGCATGGATTGGAGCTGTAGGTAACCTTGTCCTTGTCCACGCATTTATATGTGGTGGCCCATGAGATGCCGGGTAGCAAGAGCAGGACGCATAGCATTCGTTTCATGCTGCCATCTCCTTCAGGATGCAAACCTCGTTGTGACCCGCCAGATCAGCGCAGGCTGATGATGTGCCAGCCGTGTTGTTCGGCGTGCGCCCGCAGCGTGGCGTCAGGGTTCACCGCCACCGGATGTTTTACCCTACCCAGCAGCGGCAGGTCGTTCAGCGAATCGCTGTAGAAGGTGGTGTCGCCGAAACTTCCCCAATTCCAACTGCGATCGTCCATCCAGCTTTCCAGGCGGGCAATCTTGCCTTCGCGGAAACTCGGAACTCCCGACACGCGCCCGGTGAATTCACCGTTGATTTGCTCCGGCTCGGTGGCGATCAGGTATTCCACACCGAAAGCACGCGCAATTGGCCAGGTGACGAAACTGTTGGTGGCGGTGATGATGACACAGACATCTCCAGCCGAGCGGTGATGGTTCACCAGATCTTGAGCGGGCTTGCCCATCATGCCGCGTACCTTTATGCGCATGAATTCTTCATGCCATCCGTCCAGCACGCGGCGCGCGTGGCGTGACAGGGGCTTAAGCTGGAAGTCGAGGAATTCGTGAATATCGAGCGTCCCGGCTTTGTATTGTTCATAGAAATGCTGATTCTTGGCTTCGTACAATTCGCGGTCTATCACCCCCTGTTCGATGAGGAATTGCGCCCACTCAAAATCGCTGTCGCCGCTCAACAGGGTGTTATCCAGATCGAACAAAGCCAGTTTCACTGCTCATCTCCATCGTCAAAAAACAGGGCCTGCATTCCACATGCAGGCCCTGTGGTTATTACAGTAGCAGGAATGCCTGCGTAAAACTAGAAGGCGTAGCCAATGCCAATGGAAACGACCGGATAGTATTTGAAATTCTTCAATTTGTCGTTCAGTGTTGCTTGTTCGGATGCCAGGGTCGCGGCAAGTACTGCGTTGTTGGTGGTCAGGGTCGCAGTGGGCGCTCCCTGGAACAGCACGCCGAAGTCGGACTTGAACGACCACCCGGTATTCTTCGCTTGCCCGCTCCAGCCGAAGCCAAGGTATGGCGCCATTTTATTGAAGTTGACCGTGGCATTCACGGATGCACCAGTAGTCTGGTCAACACCGGTCGCTTCGAACTTATTGTTGTTGTACATCAAACCCGCTGTCAGGTGTGTCATGCCATTGAATGGATGCCAGTCTGCCAGCAGATCGATCGTGGAAAGCTTCAGGTTGCCGATATAGTTGATGTTAGTGGTACCGGCGGCGGTGGTGTTGGTGGTCGTTGTACTGAAAGACTTGCTGAACTGATTGAAGCCAATGCGCGCGTCAACGGAGTTGCTGACCGGGAAAGCGACACCCAGCCCGACTCCCAGTGTGGATACATGCACATCGACATCCGCTACGGCATTCCCCGCTTGGGCAGAAACCGCCAAACCAGCAAAAGGCAACGCCAGCATCACAGACAATAAAACTGATTTTTTCATCACGCTCTCCGATATATTAAGAATAATTGCCTTTACGTCCAAAACGTTACGAGTTCAAGTGCACTGAGGATGGATTGTCGCAGAATTGGCGGAAATCAACCATCCCAAAATTTTCCCGCTCACTCGATGTGCATCACCTCTTTCAGCAGCGGCACGGAGGCGCCCCGCTTCAGGCGCAGGCATTGCGCATCCAGCGCATCCAGCACCGCCAGCAGCGAAGGCAGGTCGCGCCGCCCATGGCGCAGCAGGTATTGCACCACCTCGCGCGGCAACTCGAAGCCGCGCGCCAGTGCATGATTCTCCAGCGCCAGGGATTTCTCTGCATCGGTCAACGGCTGCACTTGATACACCAATCCCCAGCCGAGACGCGTGCGCAAATCGTCGCGCAGGCCAAGATGCGCGGGTGCCGAAGTGCCGCTCACTAGCAGCAAACCGCCGTTTTCGCGCTGGTGGTTATAGAGTGCGAACAGGGCGATTTGCCCGGCTTCGTCCAGCGATTCGACATCGTCCACCGCCACCGCCTGCGCGGCATCCGGCACGGCAGCGCTGGCATATTGCGTGGACATCCCTATTGCCCTGGCCTGGCGCATGGCGGCCTGGAGCAAATGGCTCTTGCCGCTGCCGGTCTCGCCCCACAGGTAGAAGCATCGCTCGCTGGCGGCGCCTGCCAGCGTGTGGCGCAAGGCCGAAAGCAATTCGACATTGCGCCCCGCCACGAAATTTTCCAGCGTGGGCGTCCAGACCGGGGTGATGTCGAGCAGTAACTGTGTCATTCGCGATACAGGGGGCTGGACAAGTAGTGAGCTCTTGCGTGGCGCAAGCCGACCAGCAAGACCGCGGAGAGCGGCAGCGCCAGCAGCACGCCGAAGAAACCGAACATTTGCCCGAAAGCGAGCAACGCAAAAATCACCGCCAGCGGATGCAGTCCAATACGCTCACCCACCAGGCGGGGAGTGACCACCATGCCTTCCAGCAACTGCCCGGAGCCGAACACCGCCCACACCACCAGTACGCTGCCCCAGGAGGTGAATTGGGCGGCGGATGCCAGCGTTGCCAGCACCAGCCCGGTAATCATGCCCACATAGGGAATGAATACTAGCATCCCGGCCACCAGGCCAATCGGCAACGCGAATTGCAGTCCGACGAACCACAAGCCGGTCACGTAAAACAGGCTCATTACCAGCATGACGACAACCTGCCCGCGCAAGAATTCTGACAGAACGGCATCCGCATCCGCTGCAATCTGCGAAGCCAGCCTGTTCCAGCGGCGCGGCACAAGTCCTTCGATGCTTTCCAGGAGCAACGGCCAATCGCGCAGCAGGTAGAATAGAACCACCGGCAGCAGAACCGCATTCATCAGCAAGTTAAGCAAGGCCGCGCTGCCGCCGCCCAGCCACGGCAACACCTTGTCCGCCACGTTTCCCGCGCTTTGCTGCCACTGGACGGTCAGCATGTTCCGCAAAGCCTCGCCATCCCACTGGACATCAAGGTGCAAATATTGCTGCAGGAAGGGCATGATTTTGACGCGCAAATCTTCGATCAGCGCCGGCAGGCGCATCGAGAACATCGATATTTCCCGCTGCATTACCGGCACCAATACCAGCATGAACGATACGAGCGCTCCGAGGAGCAGCAACATTACCAGCAGCGCCGCTGCCGCGCGCGGCACCTTGCGGGCGCTTAGCCAGTTCATCAGCGGGGCGCAAAGGTAAGCCAGGATGCCTGCCGCCACAAACGGGGTAAGGATGGGCCTCAGCAAATAGATCAACCCAGCCAATAAGGCAGCGCCGACCAGCCATTGCAGTGCAGCAGAACGTTCTTGGGTCATTTGAGGTAAAATCCGTCCCTGTTAAATTTCAAATTAAGCTCCGGTGCCCCAGAACTTCCGGCACTTTATCCCGAAGAAAGCGAGAACTCAACTTGAGCCAGAAAACCCCCCTTTCCTACCGCGATGCCGGAGTGGACATAGACGCGGGCGACCGGCTGGTCGAAAACATCAAACCCTTTGCCAAGCGTACCATGCGCCCCGAAGTGCTGGGCGGCATCGGCGGGTTTGGCGCATTGGTGGAAATTTCCAAAAAATACCGTGAACCGGTGCTGGTGTCCGGCACCGACGGCGTGGGCACCAAGCTGAGGCTGGCGTTTGAGCTGAACCGCCACGACACCGTGGGCATCGACCTGGTGGCG
>JBGPSQ010000034.1:0-18917 GCA_041490205.1 Gallionellaceae bacterium | reverse complement strand
TGCCACACCCCCGCGCGCTCAAGCTGCCGGTGCATGATGCGCCGCCCGCGCTTCGTCCCCATCAGCCACTTCAGGTCTTCCTCTTCCTGCGCCTGAAGCATGCGAATGCGCTGCTGCTCCTCGCGGCGCGCGGCTTCCTGTACTTCGGTATCTAGCGGATCGTTCATGCGGACGTAAGTTACAGGCGCGGGCGGGGGTTAAGGGCACTGCGGCCAAAAACCGTGGAAATACGGGAGCTTTGACGGAGAGGCGGAGAAATTCCTGCGTAAACTTGTAGTTACGCACACCTATCAGTTCTGATAGGTGACAGAAAAATTTTGCTCGATAAAATTGACATCAAGGCTATGTCGGGAAACAGCCTTACGCGCCGTCTGGCAGAACTTATGACATTACCGTCATTAGGCTTGCACAGATATATCAAAACTAAAGGGAGAATAAAATGAAAAAAATCGCTTTAAAGCTTTTACTGGCATGTCTCGCAACAACTTCACTGATCTTTGAGTCGGCTTGGGCGGACGATCTTCCGTCCGCTCTATGTAAGGATACGGATTGGGGGGCATCTATCAGTGCAGATTCCAAGTCTGAACGAATCCTTAAATCCGAAAAGCCAGGTACTTTGGAGCAAATGCATTATTCCTCAAGTGGCAGCTATATCGTCATCCGACTAGGCGAGCGCAACACCGGAATACCTGACAGTAATATAAATATTAATGAAACGGATAGGCAGACAAGAATTTCCCAAGAGATAGGTGCCGTGCTACAAGCTGTTAAGGCTCCTGCTGTGCAAGCATTAACTGGGGAGGCGCCTCAAGCAATCAATACCTTTCCTTGCGTCAAATACCAGCAAAGGAACGAGAGATCGACAATCACAGTGAGTTTCCCAGACAAGGACGACCCGAAAAAGGTAGTCAAAAAATCTTTTATCGCTGGCCCAGCTGAGCATTGGTATCTCTCGGCAGATATGCCGATCACCAAAGCAAAGCAATTGAAATGGGACACGCAGACCAATAAAGCTGTGGAAGCCAATACACCGCAAACCTTTTACTTGGGGCTTAACTTGAAATTTGGCGATGTCTATACGGAAGCGGGTGACGCCAGTTGGTACAGCAACTTCACCGTCAAAGCGCTTGCACAGGTATCGGGGCCAACAAATTCATATGGGTTTGGATTAGGGTACGACTTCGGCCCCGTAAATGTGTTTGTTGCAAGAGTCAGCACAAAAAATGACGGAGTATCTTCTCCAGACGGCGGCTCCAAGTTATCCACGATAGGCGGCGTGAGCTTTAACCTGGAGAACGGCATTAAATGGTTGTCTGGAAAGTAGCTAAGCCCACGTAAGGCGGAACGCCCCACTAAGGAGCTTCCGCCTTATGTCCACGCCAGCCGCCGCGCCTTTCATTCCCGCCCCGCGTATGGTATAAAAACCGGAACAACCAGCGGAGGTTGAGCCATGGCTAATGAAACACCCCTTGTTTCTTCCTTTCTGGGCCTCGTGAAACGCGGCACTTGTCCCTGTTGCGGCGCGCCCATCTCGCCGGGCCTGGGCGAATCCAGCATGATTCTGTGCACCGGGTGCGGGGATTACCTGGAGATTGCCGGGAAAAATCTCCGCCAGATGGACACCCATGCCGCCACCCAGCGCCCTGCTTTCGCCGCGCCCACGCCGTGGGTAGACATGCAGGCGGCCCGCCATGGCGGAGCCCTTGCGCTGACGGCGGCGAACGCGCTGACCGACATGATTCTTTCCAAAAAAGAAGGGGTGCGCGTATTGGAGGCGCAGTGGCCGCCGGGCTGCTGCGTGTGCGGCAAGCCCGCCACGCGCGAGCAGCGCATTGCCGAGCGCTTTGCGTTTACCCCGCCGGGCGTGATACGGGTGCTGGATAAAGAGGTGACTGTCGTCGCGCAAGGCATTCCCCATTGCGACGAACACAAGGATGGCGTGTCATTCGGGCCGGTGATGCTGTCCGGTGCTTCCATGCCATTCGGCATTTTGTTCCGTTCGTATAACTACCAGATCCAGTTTCGCAAGCTCAATCCGTGGAATTGGAAACTCTGAACAGGCGCGTATCGCGCGGCATTTTTCAAGGAGGCATCATGAAACCAGAACGTTCTGCACCAAGCTTTTTGTTCCGGGGAAAATTCTTTGTTGGTATTTTTCTCGCCGCTTTTGCTGCTGTCGCCTGGGCGGCGAGTCTTGACGGCTCGCTTTCCGGCAATGTGACGCAAGACGATAACCATGCCACGTATCCGGTGGAGATGGAGCTGAATGGCCTGACCGGCAGCGTCAATTACCCTTCGCTACAGTGCGGCGGCAAGCTGGAATTCTTGCGTATGACGGGCGCGACTTATTGGTACCGGGAAAATATCACCTTCGGCAAGGATCATTGTTATGACGGCGGGATGATCGGGATTTCTCCCGCCGATGCCAGATCGCTCGATGCCTGGAATTGGCGCTGGGAGGGCTTTGGCGTGACGGTGCAGGGCTTGGTGAAGGGTCATGTGACGATTAACCGCTAGCGCACAGGCGTCAGGCAACGCTGCGTCCTTACCCACCCCTCAGACCACATATGCAAGATTATTTGAGCGACAGCGAGTATATCGACTGGAAGCATCCCCTGGTCGCTGCCAAGGCTGCGGAGCTTGCGGCTGGGTGCGCAGATGATGAGGCAGTAGCGAAACGCTGTTTCGAATTCGTTCGCGATTCCGTCAAGCACAGTTGGGACTACCATTTGAATCCCGTCACCTGCAAAGCTTCCGATGTGCTGATCCACGGCACGGGATTTTGTTTCGCCAAGAGCCACTTGTTGGCCGCGCTCTTGAGGGCCAATTCGATTCCGGCGGGGCTTTGTTACCAGCGCCTGAAAGCCGGTGCGGAAGGCTCGCGTTATTTCCTGCATGGACTGAATGCGATTCATCTCAAGCAACATGGCTGGTATCGCGTCGATGCGCGGGGCAACAAGCCGGGCGTGGCCGCTGATTTTTGCCCGCCGCTGGAAAAACTGCCCTATCCAGACCAAGCGCCCATGGTAAGGACTCTTCCTGAAATCTGGCCCGAGCCGCTGCCCATGGTGGTGAAGGTGCTGACCCGGAGCAAGACGATCGAGCAGATATTTGAGAATTTGCCGGACGTTGAAGTAGCCGCTTAGGATGGGCACGAGGTGCCCGAGCTGATATAGTGCATATTCAAGAACGGTGGGCGATGCTGCGATTTGCCCCCTACATTACTTCAGAATAAGAGTCATGGAAAACACATCAGGCCAGGGTAAATCTGCGGCAGTTCCACCGGAAATAGACAGGTGGAACTGGGGCGCATTCTTCCTCAATTGGATCTGGGGCATAGCCAACAACACGCTCATCGCGCTGCTGATGTTTGTGCCGCTGGTGAACCTGGTGATGCCTTTCGTGCTGGGCGCGAAGGGCAGTGCCTGGGCCTGGCGTAACAAGCAGTGGGAAAGCATCGAGCAATTCAAGTCGGTGCAGCGGGTGTGGGCCATCGTGGGCGTCGTGGTCTGCGGCGCCATGGCGGCATTTGCAGTCATGTTTGCCGCGATTTTCTTCGCGATCATTTTGGCGTTCCAGCATTCCGAGGCATACAAGTTTTCCGTCTCGGCGGTGGTGGCAAATGCACAGGTTGTTCAGTTGACCGGCAAGCCGATGACAATAGGCTTCCTTCCTTCCGGGGAAATCAACGAGTCCGGCTCCAAGGGCAGCGCGAGCCTGTCGTTCGACGTGCAAGGCCCCAATGGCAAGGGAACCGTCTACTTGAAAGCAACGAAAGACATGGGCCAGTGGAAGATCGACCGCATGGTTCTGGAGGAAGAGGGGACTAAACGGCGGATCGATCTCGTGCCCAATCCCGCCTCTCCCTGACCAAGCCTCCAAGCCCGCGCCCACCCCACGGGCTATTTCCGCCTGACCCGGTATTTGCTCTGCACAAACCCGAATTCAAACGCCCTGCTCGACAGAAGTTCAAGCTCCACATCGCCGGGGAGCGCGCCAAACAAGGGTTTGCCGCTGCCGAGCAGTACCGGGATGACGGTGATGGTCATTTCGTCTATCAGACCTGCGGCGAGGAATGCCTGGATGGTGATGCCGCCGTCCACATACAGGCGGCGCAATCCTTTATTGGCGAGGCGCTCCACCAGCCGGGCTGGTTGTTCGGACGAGAGCGATACGGTAGCCGGCACCTTGCCCGGTAATGACACCAGGCTGCGGCTGAGTACCACGACAGGCGTATCGCCATAGGGCCACGCCGGGAAGGTGAGCACCTGCTCGAAGGTATTGCGCCCCATGACCAGCGCATCCACGCCGGACATGAATTCCCCGTAGCCGCAGTCTTCCCCTTTGGGTATCGCGGAATTCGCCTTCTCCAGCCAGTCGATGCCGCCATCGGTGCGGGAGATGTAGCCATCCAGACTGGTGGCGATGAAGACAGAACACTTGCTCATGAATTATTCCTCGGCTCAGGGTGCACTAAGCGAAGCGCATTGCGCCGGATGGTTTAGCGAGCAATACATAGCCGGGTGAAGGTCAACGATGGGTATCGCTACGCTCCACCCATCCTACGCATCCCCATCTTACGCAGTTAGGAAATCCACATCATGACCCGTCCGATTGCATGGAGCGATCCTTTTTCGTAGCGGAAGAGGACAACAAAGCCCGCGCCCTCAAGCCAGTCATATTGAGTCCCGATATACACCAGCAGCAGCCCGCTCTTCTCGTCGTAAACGGGGAGCGAGACCGTGGTGAAACCATGAGCCTGCGGTTTTTCCTCGTGCCACTTCTCCCAGCCTCCGCCGCCTTGTTTGAAATACTTCGCATATTCCCCGTCATCGATGATGTAGCCATCCTTGGGAGATGATTTGAGGGTCAGGCGGACGGATTTTTTATTGCGCTCGTACAGGCGGTCGACCAGCGTGGCCACATCGTCCCCGCTTTTTGCGAGCTGTTCGGTGACGTACTTCTTGCTTTGTTTGACCTGCTCGGCATCGCTTCCATCCATGTGCGACAACCGGGTCTCGGGTTTAACCACCGTGTAGCCGCCCTGACTGTCTGAATGTTTCAGCACCAGCGCCAGGAAGGCGTTTTCCTGCTCCGTGGAGGTATCGTCCCCGGCCCACGCACCAGCAGCCGCCAGAGCCAGCGCCGCGAAAACCAATGAAAGTATTTTGTTCATCGCTCCCTCCGTGCTCTTTTTCGTTCAGGCGCCCGCTACGCCCTGCCGGTTACCAGCGATATTTCGCAGGTATGTCTCCGGTAAGCCGGCGATGCTTGGTTGTGCCACGACTTTCTTCTTCCACCAGCCACATCTCCTTCTCTTCGAAGACCAGCTTGATGGATCGGGTAAATGATTTCCCGTTCCCGGAAAAAATCATCGTCAGCGTGCCTTCCGGGGAAACCGCCCAGGTCGCCCCGATCCAGTGCATCTGCAATTGGTCGCCCTCTTCCTTGGTCAGGTAAAGCCGAAAGGTGCGGTCCGGGTAAAACTGGACGACGTTGGAGGAAGGCGCATATTCCTCCCAAGTGCCGACCAGTTGCTGCTCGGTGGCGGTGAGCGGCTCGGCGCTCATGGCGGCAGGCGCAAACGCAATGCCGGAGAATGCTAGAAACAGAAGAAAGCGGATGGTTTTCACGATGGTGCCTCCATGGTTGGTCATGTTATTTGCAGCAAGCCTGGCAAGGCTTATTGCCAATTATACCGGGCGGGAAGCTCCCCCTTCAGGCGGCGATACCTGGATGTCTTCCCTTTTTCCGTCAGCCACAATTCGTCACTTTTAAACGCAAGCTTGATGCTCCGTTTGTGCGATTTCCTGTTCGAGAAAAAATGCAGGCTGATGACGTTCTTCGAGTTGAGCGTCCATTTTGCCTCGATCCAGCGCATGTTCTTTTTGGTTCCCTCTTCCTTGGTGAGGTAAAACCGCATGTTGTGATCCGGGTCGAACTGGATGACATCTGCGGAAGGCGTGTATTCCTCCCACATGCCGTACAGGCGCTCTTCAACAGGATGTTTGGTCTTGGCAGCCAGTGCTGCCGGTGCGAACAAGATGCCTGACGTCAGCAGAAGTAAAACGAAGCGGATGGTTTTCATGAATTCAGGGCGCTTTCATGGTTGACAGGGTATGGCTGCCGCACCCGCCGCATGTGCGGGCGCACAAGCTATCTTAGCAAGAAATCCTGAAAGACGCGGATGAACTTGAGGGCAAATGACGCCCATTTTATGCGACCCCTTGGAATGATATTAATTTTATCAATGCCTTGCGCCGCCGCGATACCCAAACTCTCAGGCGGGAAAAGCAGAGTGGCACATTACAAACCTATTTCATTTACTATATTACGCATAAAGGGGGAAATATCATGGCAAGCAAGCCCGTCTGTGGCCAGTTCACGCCCGCGTTTCCCGATTTGAAAATTACCCCCGATTTGAGATTTGCCCCTGACTCCTGTTGGGCATTTCGCGGGTAGATCAAGTGTTCCCACCCTTGCCATGACAGAAGACCAAAAGAGACTGGACAATCTGCAGGGACTCAACCGCGCGCTCAGACTGCTGAGTTCGTGCAACCGCGTCCTGTTCCATGCGACGGACGAGCATCAATTGCTCTCCGATGTTTGCCGCCTGATCGTGGAGACGGGCGGCTACAAGATGGCCTGGGTCGGCTTTGCCCAGCACGACGAGAACAAGAGCATTATTCCGGCCGCATCCTTCGGCTATCTGGAAGGCTATCTCGAGAGCATCAAGCTGACCTGGGCCGATACGGACAGGGGGCGCGCGCCGACCGGCTCCTCTATCAGGACAGGAATCACGCAGGTCAACCATAACTTCCAGACCAATCCCCTCCTCGCCCCGTGGCGCGAGACTGCACAGAAGATGGATTACCAGTCCAGCGTTGCATTGCCGCTGAAGAGCAACGGGGACGTGCTCGGTTCGCTATCCATTTATGCCGCGGAGCCGGAAGCTTTCAACCCCGAAGAGGTCAGCTTGCTCGAAGAACTCTCGCGCGACCTGTCCTTCGGCATGGTTACGCTGCGCCAACGCGCGGAATCGGAAAGTTTGCGCACGGAAATCAAGAAGACCACAGAAGCATTGCAAGTCAGCCAGGAACAGTACCGCCAGTTCGTCGAGTTGAGCAATGAGGGCATCTGGTCGCTGGATGCGGATTACAAGACCAATTTCGTAAACCAGGCAGTTTGCCGCATGCTGGGCTACAGCCCGGACGAAATGCTCGGGCGCTCATTGAACGAGTTTGTGCAGGAAGAAGATCAGGATAAGCTCGAGAAAGAATTCCGGGAGAGGGAAGAAGGCACAGACCGGCGCAGCGTCATCGAACGCCGCTTCCGCCGCAAGGACGGCAGCACCTGCTGGGGCCTGGTGACCGCCACCTGGCTCAAGGATGACCACGGTATGGTGCAAGGCGCTTTCGGCATGGTCTCCGACATCACGGAGCGCAAGAAGATCGAACAGGCGCTCGCCGAAAGCCGGGAAAGATTCCAGATGCTGGTCGATTCCTCCCCTGCGGCCATCAACATCCTGCACGGCGAGCAGATACTCTTTGTCAACCCGGCCATGGAGCGGCTCTCCGGCTACACCCGGCAGGAGCTGCTCAACATGAGCGTGACCGGCCTGCTCCACCTGGATTCGCGCCAACTGATCGCCGATCGCGTCAAGGCGCGCCAGCGCGGCGAGGAAGTGCCCAGCCACTATGACTTCAAGCTCGTCACCAAGCAGGGGGAAACCCGCTGGATAGACATATCGGCCACCCGTGTCATGTATGAGGGCAAACCTTGCAGCCTGGGCTCGCTGCTCGATGTCACCGAGCGCAAGCAGGCGGAGGCCAGGCTGAAAGCAAGCGAAGAGCGCTTCCAGACCTTGTTTGACCGGGCCAGCGAAGGCATCCTGATCGTCTCGCCCGAGGGCAAACTGATTGCAGTGAATGAAGCCTTCGCACGCATGCACGGCTACACCAAGGAGGAAATGCAGTCCATGTCCCTGCGGGACTTGAACCCTCCGGAATCACAGGCCCGGGTTCCCGAAAGGATGCGGCGCATCCGGGAGGAAGGATCGCTGACCTTCGAAGTTGAAAACTACCACAAGGACGGCCATATTTTCCCCATGGAAGTGAACGCCAGCCTGATTATGGTGAACGGCGAACCTGTCATGCAGTCCTTCTCCCGCGACATCACCGAACGCAAGCGGGCGGAAGAGGACTTGAAGCTCGCCGCACTGGTCTTCGAAAACGCAGGCGAGGGCCTGGTGGTGACGGACGAGAACAACCTGATCATTGCCACCAATCCCGCATTCACCCATATCACCGGTTACACCTTCGAAGAGGTCAAGGGCAAAAACCCCAGGATTTTCAGTTCCGGCCGCCATGACAGGGCTTTCTACCAGAACATGTGGGAAGCAATCACCACATCCGGCTTTTGGCAGGGAGAAATCTGGGACCGCAACAAGAATGGGCATATCCTCGCCAAGCACCTCACCATCAGCATCATCCCCGATAAGCACGGCACCGCGCACCGCTACGTGGCGCTGTTCACCGACATCACCCAGAAAAAACAATCGGAAGAGCTGATCTGGCAGCAGGCCAACTTTGACGGGCTGACCAAACTGCCCAACCGCCAGATGTTCCATGACCGGCTGGAACAGGAATCCCGAAAGAGCCATCGCACCGGCAAGCCCATGGCGCTGCTGCTGATAGACCTGGATCGCTTCAAGGAAGTGAACGACACCCTGGGGCACCACAAGGGCGATACATTGCTGATAGAAGCCGCACAGCGCATCACCGGCTGCGTGCGCGAATCCGATACGGTCGCCCGGCTGGGCGGCGATGAGTTTGTCGTCATCCTGTCCGAACTGGAAGAAGAAGAAGACAACATCGACCGCATTGCGCAAGACCTGGTCGTCACGCTCGCCGCTCCCTTCAAGCTCGGCGCGGATGAAGTTTATATCTCCGCCAGCATCGGGATTTCGCTCTACCCGAACGACACCGAGCAACTGGATGACTTGCTGAAGAATGCCGACCAGGCCATGTACTCGGCCAAGAATGCCGGGCGCAACCGCTTCGGCTATTTCACGCCCGACATGCAGGAAGCCGCACAGAGGCGCCTGCGCCTGGCCAACGACATGCGCACCGCGCTGGCGAACAACCAGTTCTGCGTGCATTACCAGCCGATAGTCGAGCTGTCCAGCGGCAAGATATACAAGGCCGAAGCCCTGATCCGCTGGCTGCACCCGAAAAAGGGAATGTTCAGCCCGATGGATTTCATCCCGCTGGCCGAAGATACCGGCTTGATCGTGCCCATCGGCGATTGGGTATTCCGCGAGGCCGTGCAGCAAGCCAAAAAATGGCGCAGCGCTTACCATGAATCCTTCCAGATCAGCGTCAACAAATCCCCGGTGCAAGTGCGCAATAACGGCAATGGCCTGGTGTCATGGCCCGATTACCTGCGGCAGCAAGGGCTGCCCGGGTCAGCCGTCACGGTCGAGATCACCGAAGGGCTGCTGATGAATGCAGAGGCCATCGTCAACGACAAATTGCTGGACTTCCATGATGCGGGCATCCAGATTTCGATAGACGATTTCGGCACCGGCTATTCTTCCCTGGCCTACCTCAGGGACTTCGACATCGACTATCTCAAGATAGACCGCTCATTCATTTGCAACCTCGATACCGGCAAGGACAACAAGGACAACCTGGCCCTGTGCGAGGCCATCATCGTCATGGCGCACAAGCTGGGCATGCAGGTCATCGCCGAAGGCGTGGAAACCGAAGCGCAGCGCGACTTGCTGCTGGCATCGGGATGCGATTTCGCGCAAGGCTACCTGTTCTCCAAGCCCCTTCCGCCGGAAGAATTCGAGAAGCTGCTGAAGAGGCGGGAAAAGTGAACCTGCCCGGTTGGCTGGCGGATCCGCCCGGATAACGTGCCATGCCGGGAATGCTGCCTTTCTGCAATCACGCGGACAGCAGCGGCTCTTCAAACAGCGACTTGATCAGTACCCGGCGCACCTCGGGCCGGTCGGGAACCTGGTACAGCACGGGCATGAGCATTTCCTCGAATATTCCCCGCAGGCTGCGGGCGCCGACCTTGTACTCGTAGGCCAGTTCGGCAATTTGCTGAAACACCGCGTGCTCGATCTCCAACTCGACGCCTTCGTCCCTGAGCATTTCGCGGAACTGGTTGTAGATGGAATTTCGCGGCTCGACCATGATACGCACCAGCATCTCTTTAGACAGATTCTGGAGGTTGGCGATGATGGGCAAGCGCCCGGCGAATTCCGGGATCAGCCCGAACGAAAACAGGTCGGTCGGCTTCACGCGCGAATTCAGGCGGTCGAGAATTTTCTGGTCGTCGGAGCCGGAGACCGAAATGAAGCCGTAAGCGTGGGTCGAGGCCGTGATGTTCTCAAGGCCGACAAACGCCCCCGCGCAAATGAAAAGAATGTTGGTGGTGTCTATTATTTGCGTGCTGCCCGGGGTTTGCGCGCTGCCCAGCCGCACCGCCGCCCCTTCCATGATCTTGAGCAGCGCATGCTGCACCCGCTCCCCCGCGGTGCCGTGCTGCTCGCCTTCGGATGATTTCAGCTTGTCGATTTCGTCTATGAATACAATGCCGCGCTGGGCCTTGTTGAGGTCTCCAGCCGCCTTGTTCAGCAGCCGCAACAGCAATGCCTCGATTTCCTCATTCACATATTTCGACTGCGCCAGCGAGGTAGCGTTGGCGATGACGAAAGGCACGCGCAGGATGCGCGACAGGGTTTCGCAAAGCAGCGTCTTGCCCGTGCCGGTCGGGCCGATCAGCAGGATATTGCTCTTGGCGACCTCAATCGCGTCCTGCCGATGCAAGCCGAGCTTGCGGTAATGCCCATACACCGCCACCGAGAGCACTTGCTTGGCCACGTCCTGGCCGACCACAAACTGGTCGAGGTAGTTCGTGATTGCGCTGGGGGTCAGCTTCTTTTGCGGCGTTTGCTGGCTATTGGGGGTATCCATATGAACTTACCTAACTTCTTCAAAAATCGCACAGCTCGGGTTGCTTTAGCATCACACAGTGATCGTATGCTTCTGCCCGCAGCGCGCCTGCGCCATTCATATATGGGGCAACGCAATCCAGGCTTTCCCTGTACTTCCTCCATTCCTCCTCGCACCTGAGTTTTTTATCGGTGTAAGGGTTGCCGGACTTGCTGGCTTGAACGGAAGATGAAGCAACCGGATTGGATACTGGGGACGGCCCCGGCATTGGAATTGGCTTCGGCTTCAGCGACTCCTTGTCTTTCGCGGCCCTGGCCTCGGCTTCCTGGCGCTGTTTATCCGTGACCACGGGAACATACACATCGACTTTCATCGCATCGTCTTTATGTGACTTGGGAATCGCGTTTCCATAATGAACCTTACCGTCGGCATCAACCCATTTATATATATCACCGCAATATGCCACGGCGGACATCAGGATAAACGCGAGCAATACTGCTTGCTTGATCGGCATCATTCATTCTTCCACAGGGCATTTGAAGTCAAACGGGCTCACTTGATTACAGCCCTTCCAGTTCCATCAGCATAAAGCATCCAGTAACCCCAAGCCAACTGAAGAGATTCGCAAACGCGAAAAAATACCCATCCTCACCGTGCCCGCCAATTATAAAGTACAAAGGAAAAAGCAGAACTGCGCCGGGGAAAGGCACCGGAGGCGGATGGCCCAAGCCCAGGATTCCGGGAGCAACAAGCGTTCCGCACACAAGCGCGAAAAGTATGCGTCTTGCCCATGATACAGAATCGCGCACTATCCAACTGCGCAATAGCCGGTAAACCGGAATCACCGTAATGATCCAAATTACGAGGCCGATGACCACGAAAATGTACATTTCCCCGGATTGCTCCCTGTAGATGCCTACGTTTGCAGCAGGTCAGGCGCCTGCATGCAACGAGCAGGAATGATCGGTGGTCCCCTCCTCCACTTGCAGCGTGCAGTGCTGAAGTGAAAAACGCTCTTCCAGCGTGTGGGCAATCTCGTCGATGAAACCGTCGCCGGGATAGCCTTCGGGCATCACCAGGTGGACGGTCAAGGCGCTTTCCGTGGTGCTCATGGCCCAGATGTGCAGGTCGTGTATATCGGTCACCCCGGCGCACTGACGCAGGTAGGCTTCCACCGCAGCCACGTCGATGTGCTGCGGCACGGCGCTCAATGCCAGTTGCACCGACTCGCGGAGCAAGCCCCAGGTGCCTATCAATATCACCGCCACAATCGCCAGGCTGATAACCGGATCCAGCCAGTACCAGCCGGTGAACAGCATCGTCAAACCGGCAATGACCACGCCCAGCGAGACAACCGTATCGGCTGCCATGTGCAGGTAGGCACTGCGAATGTTCAAGTCGCCCTTGCTTCCCTTTGCGAACAGCCACGCGGACAGCCCATTGATGACAATTCCAACGCCGGCCACCACCGTAACCGTCAGCCCGTCCACCGCCGGATGTGTGTATAGGCGAAGTATGGCCTCCCAGGCAATCGCCCCGCAGGCCACAAAAAGGAGCATGGCGTTTGCCAGTGCCGACAGGATCGAGGTGCTGCGCAGGCCATAGGTAAAGCGTTCGCTGGGCGCCCTGCGGGATAGTACGGCAGCACCCCATGCCAGCAGCAGGCCCAGAACGTCGGAGAGATTATGGCCCGCGTCGGCCATGAGCGCCGTTGAGTTGGCAATGAGGCCGTAAGCGAACTCTACCGCAACGAAAGCCGTGTTCAAAACAATAGCGATGGTGAAGGCGCGGCCATGCTTATCCGCACCCTCACCATGGATATGGTGATGTCCGTGGCCATGGTCATGCGCGTGCTCTTCGTGATGGTGTGAATGAAGCATTTTCATCGGAGCATCGTGCAGCAAATCGAATTGAATATCAAGCTCAAAGGCTCATATTCGCCACGCGATTCAAATCCCGCTTGAGCTCATGTATGGAACAGCAATGCGAAGGCATCCATTAAGTTATCGGCTGATCGCTCATTCAGCCCTGGCGTCGGCCCCGTGCTCGGACAACTGCGCGCCGAACCAGCGATGCAAGGCGGTCAACATGTGGAGATCGTTCGTTTCAAAAACAATCTCCGCGCCATCAGGAAGGGCCTTGTAGGAGACCTTTACAAGATGCGCCCCTGCTTGCAATTCCTTGAGCCCCGGCATGCTCGCGCCATGCAGCAATACGGGATCGGAATAGTCGCCGTGCCGGAACTGCTCGGCTTCGTGTTGCAGATGCTGTTGAATGAGTGCAATCTGGCCCGCGTCGCCCGGCTCCCGAAGAACAACCCGCTGAACACCGCCGGACTCGGTCATCTTGAAAATGTGCACGGTCTTGGCCATTTCGAACGGCATCACGCTTGCAGAGTGATGGTGCACATGCTCCTGCGTTGTTTGCGCACGCACGCTGGAGGCATTGAATAGTGCCAGCAAAGCAATCAAGGTTGCCGGGATGATCTTCCTTCCCAAATGCTTGCTCATCGGGTTACCTCCACTTTCCGTCAGGTCGTATAACAATCGAGGAGTTACCAGGCAAATCATCCAATAAATCGGTTGCCACTGTCACGGGCTGCATTTATCCGGCAGACCATTCAATCCCTCGTTTTCGACAGAGAAGGCCGCTTGCCTGTCCTTGCCCTGGCCGGAGATGCGAATGACATAGATGCTGTCGAAATCTGCATCGTTCCAATCAGGCACTTCCGCTTGATTACCGCCCACGGCTGCCAGCAACTCCTTTGCAAGCCTGGGGATAAGGTGGTGTTCCCACGCGACAAACTGCGTGCCCCCGGTTTGCGCAAGCAGCGCCTCGGCAAGCTGGCGGGTGTCTGTCATGCCCCAATCTAGGTTTACCGTGACGCCCGCCCGGATAGCCAGCGGCTCGATGGTGGCCAGCGGGCGGATGTAGGTATAGGGATGCCCCTTGTCCGTTTTCTTGAGCGCGGGGTTGGGTGCATAGATGGACACCGGCTTGCCGTAACGGGACAGCAATACCGGCGCCAGCGCCAGCGAGCGGTTCAACCCCCGGCAGGACAGTTGCCCCAGGCCCGGGGCCGGTTTCTCGCCATGGCGCACGATGACGATGGTGGAGTCGTCAGCCTGGGCCAGCGGCAGCAGCAGGCAAGACGCCGCCACGCACGCCGCCAGGATGCGATAAACCATGCCTGCCCGCCCGCCGCTCATACCAGGGCCGCTATCCAGAGAGAAATGCCCGCAGCAGCCGAAACGCCCGCCACGCCGAACAGCCATTTCTTGCGCGTCAACGCCGTGATGGAGGCCAGCGAAATGGCGATTTGCGTCAGCGTCATCGCCAGCGCCAGCAAATGATGCGGGTGCATCAACTGTTCGCTCTTCTCATTGGCCTTTTTCGATTCTTCTTCCAGCGCTTCGGCATCGGCCTTGATTTTGCTCTTTTCCGTGTTGTACCTGTCCAACTGCTCGCGGTAGTGCTCTTTCTTGTCCTTTGGGGCCAGCTCCATCGCCAATTCCATCAGGTGCCCTTTTTGCGCCTTGGCCTGGTAAAAGTTCCATTGATCCGAAGCCTGCGCTTTCTTGAGCACCGCCTCGTTCTTGAAGAGCATGGCCTCGTTCTGCGTGAAAGAGCCCTGATAGCTCACGATAGCGCCGATGGTCGAAAGGATGGCGGTGAAGATGGCGACATACTGCGCCATGCCCACGCCGCTGTGGGCCTCATGCTCGATGGCGTGCTCGTGATGAGGATGGACGTGAAAACCGTGTTCTGACATGTTTACCCCTGGATCAAAATAGATGCGTATTCTATTTCAACCCGCCCATGAAGGGTATGCGGGATTGCAGTATTGATGCGGGAAATAAAAATGGGCACGGATACCGTGCCCAGATTTACTGTGTATGGGGTGACTGATGGGGCTCGAACCCACGACAACCGGAATCACAATCCGGGGCTCTACCAGCTGAGCTACAGCCACCATGGAACTACTTACCGCGAATTGCAGGGCGACGGCTGGCGTGCCCGACGGGAATCGAACCCATAACCCCCAGCTTAGAAGGCTGGTGCTCTATCCAGTTGAGCTACGGGCACATTCCTGTAAAACCTGACGGCACTGCCCAAACGGCACAACTGCAATTCACAATCCCGGCCCGAGGTGCGGAAAACCGACTTTCCTGCTCCACAGACGGGAAGCCGCGCATTATATATACAACCCTGTTTGTTTGGCAAATTGCGCTGAGTCTGCGCACCTTCCCCCTTGAAGGGGGAAGGAGACTAATACTCCCGGCGTGGCTTGCTGTATTCGCTGCCTGCAAAGACGAAGGGTGGTGTGCGCCCCACCAGTGTTTCGATCAGCATCAGTTCCTGGTCGGTGTGGTTGATGAAGGGGGCGCGGCGGATGTTCTTGCCTTCCGGTTCGTTGGCCAGGATGTAGAGCGGCTTGTCGTGGTGCTTGGAGGCCACGGTGTCGCGGCTGGCGGGGTCGTTGTTCGATTCCACGTCGGTCAGGCCGTAGCAGGTGCAGAAATAGGTCTGCTCCGGGTCGGATTCGATGTAGTAGCCGGTGCCGCGCACGCCGATGGTGGCGGTGGAGGTGCGCACCTGCGTGCCCTTGCTGCGCGATACGGTGAGCAGCTTGCCGGAAAGCAGGCGCAGGCCCTGCACCACGTATGAGTTTTCCTCTTCCTTGCCTTCCATGGTGAGGTTACTGTTCTCGCGCATTATCATGGAATGGCCGCCCACCACGAACACCACTTCGCTCTTCGGCCCGGTCTCCACCTTGTCGTTGGGCTTGATGATGGTGGTCATCTTCGCGTCGTCACCGTTCACTTTCACCTTGCCGCGCAGGCGGTAGATGGATTGTCCCGGCGGCAGCTTGCCGGGCGGCGTGCCAAACAGGCTGTCCGCCAGCGCGGATCTGTTGCCCAGCGCGGCGGTGAATGCGCCCGCCGCCAGCGCCTGGATCAGCAGCCTGCGGCGCGGGTCTTCGGCTTCATCGAATCGGCTCATATCAACTCCCTATGCAAAATTTGGCGCATCAGTACGGCGCGCCGTTCAGTATCCAGTTCACGAACATATCATAGTAGGCGCGCATCGGATCGCCGGGCGCAAGCTGATCCGCCGGAATCTTGTTGACCGGGTCGCCGAAGCCCACCTGGTACCCGCCGTTGTGGTGATGCCCGGAAGGCTTGCGCAGCAAGGGGCTGGAATCGATGTCGATGAAGTTGATGCGCCCGCGCACTTCCGCGTGGAACCACACATCGTCCAGTCCGTTCAGCGCGGCCGCCACGGTGCCGTCGCCGTTGCGGTCGATGTCGGTGTACATGATGGGCGATGGCGGTGCGCTCCCAACGGGTGCGGGCGTGTGGCAACTGATGCAGGTGAGCGCGCCTGGCCGCTGCAACACGGCCTTGATGTCGGCAAAGCGGATCGCCGATGGCACGGGGTTGTTGATTGCCGCCACGCTCGATGCGGGCGAGACGGTCGCGGGCCATGCGCTGTTCACCACGATGGTCAGGTTCACCGGGGCGCTTTGCACGCCGCCCTTGCTCGCCACCAGTTGCACCACATAGATTCCGCTAACTGAGGCAGTGAAGGTGGTCTGCACGCCGGTGGCGGAACTCAGGCTCGCGGCGGCAGCCGGATTGGAGGCGAACGACCAGTTGTAAGTATCCGCATACAGGCTGTTCGCGGCGGACAGCACGGAAGACCCGGCGGGCACCACGCGATTAGGCCCGGCAATCGCCAGAGGGCGCCCCGGCACGAGCGGCGCGCTCGCGGCGTCTGTCACGGTATAGCCCTGGCTCTGCAGGAAGGTGTTCAGCGTGTTGTACATGGACGGCGTCGCCCAGTAGCGGTCAGCCAGCACATGGGTGAGCGGCATGTTGCCGCGATCGACGATGTGCGCCTTGATGCGGTCGGCCGATGCCTGGAATGCGGCATAGGTCGCAAAATCCGCGTCGGACTGCTGGCCGATGCCGCGCAGGATGTGGCACATGCGGCAGGCGGGCTGCACCACGTTCTGGTACAGCGTGGTCTGCCCCGCCACGACCCACGAGGCGGGAACATAGGTGTCCACATAGGTGGGGTTGGGCAGGCCGTTGCCGCCGTAAGCCGCCTTGATCACATCCGCCGCCCCGCCCTGCCATTCGTCGATGTTCGCCACCCGGCGGCACTGGTCTTCGGGATACGGGCTCGCCACGCCAGAAGCCGTGGTGGGCATAGGATAGGAGCACAGCACCCACTGGTTCAGGGTCTTGATCGCGGCTTCCTGGTCGGCGCGCGTGAAGCCGGGCTGCGTGGAAAAGCCAAAGGTGTCTGGCTCGAAGAAATGGAACTTGCCCTTCACGTCGCCGCGCACGCCGCTGGCCGGATTGCCGACCACAGCGAACATCTGTGCGCCGTTGGTATCGGGCGCGGTGAGCGGATCGCCGCGCCCGCCGTGGCAGGAAATGCAGATGCCGGGCATGGCCTTGGCGCCGCGCCCGTCCAGGTTGGCGGCCAGCAGGCGCGCGCCGGTGGTTGCGCTGAAGGTGTAGTATTTCGGGAACAGCCTGCACGCGGGCAGTGCATTGGGCAACGGCGTGGTGCAGCCCGGGCCGGGGCTGAACTCGATGCCGTTGGTGCCGATGTACCAGCGCTGGTCGCGCGCCACCGCCGCATCCAGGTTCAGGGTGGAATAGCCGTAACCTGCGGCGGGCAGCACCAGGTAGTTGTCCACGAAGAACGCGATGGTGCCGTCGGGATTTTTCCGGGCGGTGACATAGCGCCCGTAGCCCAGGTCGCGCATGTCGCCGAACACCGCCTGCACTTGCGAGCCCGTGCCGCTGCCGAAGCCGTTGGCCGCCTTCCATTTTGCAAGCGTATCCTTGGCGTTCGCCGGGTCGATGGCGGCGTAATACGCCTGCGCCCACGCCTGCGAATCGATGGCCGGGCTGCTTTGCGGATTGGGATAGAGCAGGAAGCTGTTGGGGCCGGTCACCGGGACAGCCGCCACTTGCGCGGCAGGATAGATGTCGCCGGGGTTGCTGCCGCCGCCGCACGAAGCCAGCAGCAGCCCCATTACCGTCGCGCCGACAGCCAGCTCGAAAACTCCTGTGCCCATTCTGAAAAATATTTTTTTATTCACGGTCGTTCCTCAGAAGGACATCAGGTAGCTGGCGGACATCTGGTTGACGGTGTACTGGAGCGGTGCGGCATACGCGGGCACAAAGTCCGGCGATGCCTGCACGCGGCGCCACGAGAGGTCAACCGAGTCGCGCGGGCCCAGCGCCACGTTGTAGCCCAGGGTCAGCAGCGTGGTCTTGCCCTTCATGCGGTAAGCGAAGAAATTGGCGAACACGTCGTCACGCACGAACACCGTGGCGGCATCCAGGATGCTCAGCGAGGGCTGGCCTGAGGAGACGATGTCGCCCTTGCGGTACTCGCCCGTCAGGTAGAGCGTCTGGCCGGTGGTGAGCGCGTAATCCAGGTTCACGCGCCCGGAAGTATCGCGGGTGTTGAACACATCGCTCTTGCCGCGGCGCATGTTCTCGGCGAGTGCCGCGAACAGGTCGATGCGGTCGGTCAGCGGCTTGCGGAAGGTCAAGCCCGCCGAGCCGTGCGAGCCGCTGCGCAGGGTGGATTCGTACTGGTCGCCCGCGATGCGCACGAAGGCGCCGTAGGTGGGCGCGCCGAATTCCCCGGAACTGCGGTACAGCAGGTCGCCCTGCACCCCGCCGGAGAAATGCCCCAGCCCCGCATGGGTATGGTACTTCTCGGTATCGAGGAAGCCGGTCAGCTTGAACCCGGTATGCGGCGTGAGCGGGAACATCTGCGACTTGTTCGCGCTCAGGAAATAAATGTTATCGGAGAGTTTGTCCGGTGCATCGCTGGCGCGGCAGATGTTGTCGTCGTGCGTGATGCCTGCGGCGAACGTCAGTCCCCAGCCGTGGTCGATGGAGGAGGCATAGCTGT
>JBGPSQ010000033.1:0-19221 GCA_041490205.1 Gallionellaceae bacterium | reverse complement strand
TGCCTTGCCCATCTTCGCCCCCGTTCGTTGGAATCATGGGGAGGGCATTATACGTTATTTACGGATAAGCTCTAAGTCGTCATTCCCGCGAAGGCGGGAATCCAGCTTATTTAATTGACTGGGTTCCCGCCTTCGCGGGAACGACAAAACCAGACTTAATCGGCGCTTCCTTAACAAATAAACTTGGTCTGTCACCCATATTACAGTAAGACGAAAACAACAGCCCGCGCCTCATTCACACCAGCCTACCCCTCAGCAAGCAATTGCCGAATGACCTCCGTAACATTTTGCGCTGCCGGTGCGGGAGACGACGGATAAACCCGGTAACTCCCCTGATTGCCCAGTTTCGGCTCGGAGGCATATACCCACACCTGCTCCACCGCATCGCCCGGCTCCGCCTGGGTGGGCCATTGCCCGGTAAACGAGCTGACCGCGCCTTGGGCGGTGTCGAACTTCATTTGATAGTAATACACCTTCCGGCTCCGCATGAAGGTAACAAGCTGAATGGAAAAAGCCGTGTCCGGCCAGGGCCAAGTGGGATTGGCCGAACCTTGGTGAATCTGGCAACCGCACATCATCGTAACCTTTGCCGTGCAGCTTACCTGCGCGCCTTTCCAGTCTGCCACCACATTGCTGATGCACAGCCCCGGCACCTCGAGCACCAGCCCTTCCGGGAACTGCGGCGACATTCCAATGTTCACGCCCGGCAGCACAGTGATGTCGGCCTCTGCCGTGCGTGCCTGATCGGGAAAGCTCAGCGGGCCATGCACCAGCACCCTGAAATCGGTCGGCACCGCAATCTCCACATCCAACTGCACCTGAACCGTGCCGCCATCAGCCGCAAAAGGCTCTGCCCGGCTCACCGGATTCATCAAGGTTGCCGGGCCTGCACTCTGCGCATTCGGCGCTTGGGCAAAACCATGGGCGACAACCTTCCCGGTTTCCCGATCCAGGATTGCAATAAGCGCACTCTGATTCTTCGAATTCGCCGCATCGTGGCCGAGATACTTGCCGCCGCGCGCTGCCGGGCGGATGAGCAGGGTTGTTTTCTGTTTATTCATCGCATACGTATCCATTTATTTGAGTTGAACTAATTTGTGCGTAGGTTGGCTGTTAAGGACGAACTCCAACGTCTGGAATTTCAAGGTCGGTAGGCTTCTCCCCAGCCTACCGCACCACAAATTTCTAGAAATTGACTTGGCTGAGGAAGGCATCGAAGTTAGCTTTTGCAGTTTTTGCGCGGTCAAATGAGCCGTCAAAAAGATCGCCCCGCAACGGCGCCCAGTCTGCTCCGTCTAGCCCCAACTCTTTGCCAATCTTATAGATGACACCAGATTCAGGATTATATTCATTCCGCCATTTAAAACGCCCGACCGGACCAAACCATCCGCCGCCATGGGGTGATTGAATCGAATCAGCATGCACGAGGCCCAACAAATATTCGAAGCGATCAAATTTATCCTCGTAGTCTTCGTCCTTTGGAATGTACTCCCTAAGCGTCTGACGCAGCCTATCGAAAAGATAACTATTCATATGAGCATGACTCGTCTTCAATCCTGGAAACTCTTGAGCAGTGCCTTTTTCAATGACCTTACCTGGATAAAGCTCAATACATGCAGCCACCTTCTCGCGACCTATACTTCCGGCGCTAACCTTCGATTTAGTGAGAATTGTGTCAAGTGTCTGATACTTCCCTGCTGCCACTGCGGCTATCCCTGCCCCATAGAAAACCAGAAGCGCCGGGTAGCGCCTCAGGTTAAGCATAGGCGCCGAGCCGCCTTTACCGCCTGGCAAGTCTGCAATTCGCTCAAGACAATCAACCCAAAGTTTTAAGTGGTGGTGATCACCCCAGTAGCAGCCGGTCACAATTAATGAAAGCAATATCTCGCTTAGCGCATCATATTTTTCAATTCTATTTCTAACTTCAACAGCATCTAACTCTCTATTTAACGGAAACGAATTCTCATCGAGCTCCCCGACGAGCTTTTCTGTCTCCTCATGAATCAAGTCCCGAAGACGGATTGTTGCTGTTGGATCAGCCAAGTAACGCTTCATAGTGGCAACGGCCATTTTCGCCGATAGTGGATGTGGTGCGGCCAAATCGCTAAGTGCTTGCACCTTTGTCCACAAGCCATCGAAGAGTTGATTAGCATCGCGAATCTGAAGTACCTCAGCTTTGCGATGTTCCGATAAACGTTTTGCCTGTTCGGAAAGAGGCGACCGCGTTGCCCAAAACGTCGTAAAACGACGTGATGGACACCGCTCAATCGCCGCGCGAAGCGCGGCATCCCAGTCAGCAGACCAGCCGCAAACAATCAACCCGTATTCATCAAACACTCGATCAAGCAGCTTATCTAAAGCAACATCGTATGTAGCCAGTTCCGTATCAGTGTTTTTGATCCGAGTATCAAGGTAATCGCCGTGAAGCTTGATAATTGTCGCCCCCGAATGGGCGAGTGGTAATGCACCATCAAGTTGGTCGACTGTGCTGATGATGGTCGGTGCTACACCAACTTCATCTAGAGCCTTTTCCATTAATCGGTCAAAGTTTGTCGTGACAATAACGCGTAGATGTCCGGCAGACACGAGTTTCGCTATTGCTTTATGTGCAACGCTTGGCGCTTTCAAACCTTGTGCACGTTCATCCTCGGTTGGCTCAAAATATCCGCGCAGCAACTGCTGACGCTCAGACGGAGTCTTTGCAATTTCGTCGAGAAGTTTGCTGTAATCCGGTTCTGTTTGGTGCTTTTGCCTAAACCACGCTGCCGGATCAGGTTCGCATTCCTCACCTTCTAGACTTGCTGTTTTGCGTATTAGATCAAGTACCACTTCCCAGCCAGTTGGAATGCCAGATGCACGAGAGATGCCAGACCCTAACAAGAGTGCGTAGGCTCCCTTGTTTGAATAAATCGAAAAAGACAACGACACCATCGGGTCAATCATGAAAACTCCTCGGAAATGCCAAAACTCGCACCAGTTATGCGCTTTGCATATCCATTTAATTCGTATGGGATTCTACGAGAGTAATCGAAGCCAGCGCAACCTGCGCACTCCACCATCTTGGCGCAGAATCAAATCCCCGTAAACAACAAATCCAGCGCCGCAATGATTTCATCGCGCATGTTTTTCAGCGATGCCACTTTATCGCCCAGCGCGCGGGTGGAGATGCCCGCCAATTCGGCGGTGGACATGACGACGGAGACGCCCTTTATCTTGAACTGCGGGTTTAGCTGTTTGGCGGGCAGGCCCATTTCCTCGTCCAGCACGAGCGGGGCCACTACGCGCGTAGCCAGCACATCCAGCAGGTCGGCCTGCACATCGAGCAGGTAGGGGATGGCCTTGCGAGTATTGGGATTGGGGTTGAGGTAAACGTCAAACTGGGCCATTAGAACCGCCGCAGGCCATCGCTGAACGCGCCGCGCGCTTCGATGCGGCGGTTGTATTCGTCCAGGGCGCGCTGGTTTTCTTCCAGCCATTGCTTGCTCTGCGCTTGGCGGATGATTTCGGCCAGGCGTTGCTCCAGGGTCTGCGAGAGGTTGATGTTGAGTTGTTTGGCCTGGTGCAAAAGGTCGGCATTGATGCTGAGGTTGGCCGATTTTTTGGGCGCGGAGGGGTTGAAGATGGGGTTGCCCATGGGGTTTCCTTGGGGTGGGGTTGATGCGCATAAGTTACGCGCATGCTGGGTGCGCGTCAATGGCAAGATGCACAACAGCGGTACGCACCCCCCTCTCCCTCATTCCCTCTCCCGCAAGTGGAGGGGGAGGTTTTGGAGGGGGTAATCTACCGACTTGGGAAAGCGCCCGAAATGGCGTAAACTGGCAGGTCGCCTTCACTACACACACCTTTCTGGGCGTGTGAATCCTCCTGCACCGCTCACCCTTCGACAGGCTCAGGGCGAACGGCGCAGGAGGAACGGACTTGGAGTTTTTAAAGCATGGATGAAATACGCATACGCGGCGCACGCACGCACAATCTGAAGAATATCAACCTGGATTTGCCGCGCAATAAGCTGGTGGTGATCACCGGTTTGTCCGGCTCGGGTAAGTCCTCACTTGCTTTCGATACGCTGTATGCCGAGGGGCAGCGGCGCTATGTGGAATCGCTTTCCGCTTATGCGCGGCAGTTCCTGCAACTGATGGAGAAGCCGGATGTGGACCTGATCGAGGGGCTTTCGCCCGCGATTGCCATCGAGCAGAAGGCCACTTCGCATAACCCGCGCTCGACGGTGGGCACGGTTACCGAGATACACGATTACCTGCGCCTGTTGTTTGCACGCGCGGGCGACCCTTATTGCCCGCAGCATGATCTGGTGCTGGAGGCACAATCGGTGGGGCAGATGGTGGACCATGTGCTGGCGCTGCCGGAAGACACCAAGGTGATGATACTTTCTCCTTTAGTCGTGGAGCGCAAGGGCGAGCAACTGGATTTGTTCGACGAACTGCGCGCGCAGGGCTTTGTGCGGATGCGGGTGAACGGCACGGTTTACGAGATGGACAATCTGCCCAAGCTGGCGAAGAACAAGAAGCACACCGTGGAGATTGTGGTGGACCGGCTGAAGGTGAATGCCGAGTCCAAGCAGCGGCTGGCCGAATCTTTCGAGACGGCCCTGCGCCACGCCGAGGGGCGCGCACTGGCGGTGGAGATGGATACGGGCAAGGAGCATTTGTTCTCTTCGAAATTTGCCTGCCCCATCTGCAATTATTCTCTGCCCGAGCTGGAGCCGCGCCTGTTTTCCTTCAACAACCCGATGGGCGCCTGCCCCAAGTGCGACGGTCTGGGCAATATCGAGTTTTTCGATCCCAAGCGGATTGTGGCTTTCCCTTCCCTCTCTCTGAGCGGCGGCGCGATCAAGGGCTGGGACAGGCGCAACCAGTTTTATTACCAGATGCTGGATGGCCTGGCGAAGCATTACGATTTCGACCTGGAGCGCTCGTTTGAGAGCCTGCCCGAAAAAATTCAGCGGGTGATTTTGTTCGGCTCTGGCCGCGAGGAGATTTCGTTCAAATATCTCAATGAGCGCGGCAAGCCCTCCATCCGCGAACACGCCTTCGAGGGCATTGTGAACAACCTGGAGCGCCGCTACAAAGAGACTGATTCGATGACGGTGCGCGAGGAGCTGGCGAAATACCTGAATACCTGCGTGTGCCCCGATTGCAAGGGCGCACGTTTGCGCGAGGAGGCGCGCCATGTGCGCATTGCCGACCACAGCCTGCAACAAATAAGCGCGATGCCATTGCGGCAGACGCAGGCATTTTTCAGCACGCTGAAGTTGGCCGGCCACAAGCAGGCCATCGCGGACAAGATCGTGCAGGAGATTTCCGCCCGCCTGATGTTCCTGAACAACGTGGGGCTGGATTATTTGTCGCTGGAGCGCTCGGCGGAGACGCTTTCCGGCGGCGAGTCGCAGCGCATACGCCTGGCTTCGCAGATCGGCTCGGGGCTGACCGGGGTGATGTATGTGCTGGACGAGCCTTCCATCGGTCTGCACCAGCGCGACAACGACCGCTTGCTGGAAACGCTGAAGCGCCTGCGCGACATGGGCAACAGCGTGATCGTGGTGGAGCACGACGAGGAGGCGATCCAGGCCGCCGATTATGTGGTGGATATGGGGCCGGGCGCTGGCGAGCACGGCGGCGAGGTGGTGGCGCAGGGCACGCCCGACGATATACGCAAGAGCAAGCAGTCACTCACCGGCGATTACCTGACAGGACGCAAGCGCATAGACCCGCCGCGCAAATACCGCGCGCCGGAGCCGGAGCGCATGCTGCAAATCAAGGGGGCCTGCGGCAATAACCTGAAGGAGGTGACGCTGGATTTGCCGGTGGGGCTGCTCACCTGCGTTACCGGCGTTTCCGGCTCGGGTAAATCGACGCTGGTCAATGACACGCTCTACCCCGCCGTGGCAAAGCACCTTTATGGCAGCATCGCCGAACCGGCTCCCTACGCCGAGATCAACGGGCTGGAATTTTTCGACAAGGTGATCAGCGTGGACCAGTCGCCCATCGGGCGCACGCCGCGCTCGAACCCGGCGACTTACACGGGGCTTTTCACGCCGATACGCGAATTGTTCGCCGGGGTGCCGCAGTCGCGCGAGCGCGGCTATGGGCCGGGGCGTTTTTCCTTCAACGTGAAGGGCGGGCGCTGCGAATCGTGCCAGGGCGATGGCGTGATCAAGGTGGAGATGCACTTCCTGCCGGATGTTTATGTGCCGTGCGATGTGTGCCACGGCCAGCGCTACAACCGCGAGACGCTGGAGGTGCAATACAAGGGGAAAAATATCCACCAGGTGCTGCAAATGACGGTGGAGCATGCCTTCGAGTTTTTCAATGCGGTGCCGGTGATCGCGCGCAAGCTGCAAACGCTGCTGGATGTGGGCCTGGGCTACATTACGCTGGGCCAGAGCGCCACCACGCTTTCCGGCGGCGAGGCGCAGCGCGTGAAACTCTCTCTTGAGCTTTCCAAGCGCGACACCGGGCGCACGCTGTATATCCTGGACGAGCCGACCACCGGCCTGCATTTCCACGACATTGCACTCTTGCTGAAGGTGATCCACACCCTGCGCGACCAGGGCAACACGCTGGTGGTGATCGAGCACAATCTGGATGTGATCAAGACTTCGGACTGGATCATAGACCTGGGCCCCGAAGGCGGCGAAGGCGGCGGGCGCATCATCGCGCAGGGCTCGCCCAGGGAGATCGCCGATAACCCGGCCAGCGTGACCGGGGAATATCTCAAGCATGTGTTGAAGAAGAAGTAGTTTTCTATGGGCGGGCTCCGGCTACTGTATGAGATAGCGGGCAGCGCCCGTCAAGGCTGCACTCCTTCCCCCTGATAGGGGGAAGGCTGGGATGGGGGTGCAAACTATAGTCCGTATCCATGCTTAAGTTTCTACCCCCACCCTAACCCTCCCCCTGCAAGGGGGAGGGAATAGCGCCCATACTTGACATCGCCCATCGGGAATGCGTAGCATGGACGTGCTATTTCCCTGCTTTATTCACCTTTCAGGAGAATAATCATGGCTACGAAATTTCTTTTTGCTGCCCTCCCCGCATTCCTTCTTGTTTCCACCGCCGCCCTGGCCGCCGAGGGCAAGGTGACTTTTCTTGCGCCTGCGGACGGCGCGGTGGTCAACACCAAGGACAAGGTCACGGTCAGCTATGAGGCCGACTTGGGCACCAAGGGCAATCACCTGCATTTTTATCTCGATGGCCACAGGGTGGATGTGTTGCGCCAAACCAAGGGAACCACGGATGTCAGCATCACTAAGGCGGGCAAGCATGAACTCTGCCTTGAGATCGAGACCAGTTGGCACTTTTCGACGGGCGTTAGGCAGTGCATTAGCGTCACCGCCCAATGAGCGACTCGCAAAACTTGCTCTACACGGCCGTGCAGGCCGTGCATAACTTCGGCGCTGTGGCAGTGGTGAGTGGCGCGCTGGGCGGGATGATATTGAAAGATGCTGCCGCACGAAAAAATCTGGCCTGGCTTGCGCTTGCCGGATGGGGAACGCAAGCCGTGAGCGGCGCTTCTTTCGGCGCGGTGACTTATTACTTCTCGCATAAATTTCCGGATATTGGGGATATTGCCACTACGGCGCTGTTTCTGAAGATGGCGTGCGTGGCTGCCGGTTTTGCGTTGCTGGCCGCGTATCTTTTCTCGGGCGCGAATTGGCCGGAAGGAAGAAGGGATGTCGTGTGGCTTGCTTCATCTGTTCTTGCTTTCACAGCGTTGAGCGCTGCGGCGGTTTTGCGCTGGTTTTCCTGAGTACAGTCCGCCTCCACCAGGAGAGGAATGCCTGGCAAAATTGCCGTATGATTAGACCAGTGCCCTACCCGGCAACCTTTTCCTGACAATGCCAGCCATGCGGAAACCGCCAACAAGCCGCCACAATCAAAACGGATACCTGATGGAGGTTCCCATTTTGATCGTGGCGGCGCTGCTTATCTTTTCCGTTCTTTTCCCCGCCTTGCCGCCTGTCGGGCGGAAAATACTGCTTGCCGTGGTTGCGGCGGCAATTACTTTGGGCCTGTTTTACATGATTGTCATTCCCGGCTGGATGCCCGGCGACAAGGCACGGCTCAGACCTCCCTGGAATTTGCTGGTCTTTCTGGTAGTGGCTGGCATGATTGCCGCCGTTACCGTGGCCATCATTTTAGGCATGGCGAATTGATTTGTGCGTCCGGAAAAAGATATGACGGCCACCCGCAATCTTTTCATCGTATTCGATCCGGTTTCCGGCAAAAGCGTCGCAAAATATGTCGTGCGCGGTTTTTTTGGGCTGCGCGAACTTCCGCAAGCCTTGGCCAGGATGCTGCTGACGGCGGAATTTTTTATTTTTGCCGGGATTCCGCTCATACTGCTGCTTACGGCAAATATTATTCCTGCGCTATTTTCGAGTCATGACACGGAGACAATATCCTTGTCCCTGACCATAATCGCGGTCTGCTGGCTGGTGGTCGGTTTGATTCAGATCAGCCGCTACGGGCCGGGCAGCGGCATAGGCTGCTATGTTGCCGACCCCGATAGTTCACGATGCAAGCTGGTGGGCGGCCTGCGCATGCGCCTGGATCGTCGGGAGCGCAGGTTGTGGATTGCAGGATTATTGGTTGAGCCATCCTGTCGCGGCGCGGGAATCGGGACTGCGCTCATGCTCGCGGCATTCAGGCTGGCGCAACAGCAGGCGGCGCATGGCCCTGTCATCGTTTCGGTATTTGCCCCCAGCCACCCGGCATCCAAGGCCATCATTTCCAGGCATTTGGGCGGTGCACAGGTGATACAAGTGACTGCCCCTCCATCAGACGAATTAGATCGTACAATTGCGCGGCTGGAGGATGCCTTACGTGGCTCTCCGGCCATATTTAAATGGCAATTGCCGGGAGCGGATTGCCGGTTGTTCTGAACCGGCGTCCTTGGCGCGCCAGGTTATAAGGGGATAGATAACATGGGTTGCCTGTTTGTGATCGTCATGTGGGCCATATCGGCGGCCATGATTTATTTTTTCGGTTATCCAGAATGGGTCTTGATCGTGCTGGGCGCGTTGTGGGTGGCATCCCTCGTGGTTTCTTTGTTAGGCGGGCATACCGGGTTTGGCGGCGGTGGCAACACGGATCTCATGATTGTCATTGCAGGCCTGGGCATTGCAGCCGCGATGATCGTCCCCAATTACACGGCCAGCAATCCCTGCAACCAGGCTAAGGCAGCCCTGCGAAAACTTTCCGACGCGGAATATACCTACTTCGATGGGAATAAAACCTATACGGCAGACCTCAAACTCCTGAAGCTGGCTCCCAACCCCGACATCCAGCTCAGGATACTCAAGGCTGATGACAAATCCTATACCGCATCTGCCTCGCACAAGCAGTGTATCCGCGAGAAAGACAGCACGCCCGAAGTTTTCAGGTGGGATTCCGCCGCTGGCGGGCTTCAGTTATAGCTATGGCAGCGAATAACCGGTCTTGAGCCCGGCTCAAACACAAACCCCTGCCGGAAACTGGCAGGGGCTCGTTTGCCGCATCAAGATAGCAGGTCTTATTTGTTGTTGGCGACCTTGGTTTGTTTTTCCGGATATAGCACCGCCTGCACGTAATTGCCGGTATTGAAGTAGCGATTGGCCGCTGCTTTTATTTCTTCAGGCGTTATCGCGTCGATACCTTCTTCGTCCGACAGGAAAGCGGCTGGGTCTGTGCCGAACAGCGCCGCATCCTGCAACGATGCCAGCCATTTTGAGTTTGTTCGCATTGCAATGCGGTACTCTTCTATCCAGTTCTTCTTGACCTTGTCTATTTCCTCCTTGGTCGGCCCTTCTTTTTTGATTTTTTCAATTTCCGCAAACAGGGCGGAAACGACCTTGTCCACGTTTTCAGGCCCGCAGGGAAGGTTGACGTTGATCCGGTAGCTGGCATAAGGAACACGGTCTATCGCACCGCTCATCCCGCCGCTGTAGATCAGCGACAGTTTCTGGCGCAGGTTGTCCACGATCCTGATATTCATCACTTCCATCAGCATGCGCATACGCCTGTTTTCCTCTCGGGAATAGGCCGCATCCCCGGTGAATGCCAGCGAGACACGGCTCTTGGGCTCGATGCCGATCCGCATTTCCTTCTTCACGACGCCGGTGATTGGCCGCATCCCCAAGTCTTGGTAGCGAGTGGGTATCTCGCCCGCAGGCAGGCTGGCCAGATAGGTTGCGATCAATGGCTTGATCTTTTCCACATCAAAGCTGCCCACCATGACGAAGGTCATGCCCTTGGCGCTGCCGAAACGGTCGCGGTAGATTGCCAATGCGCGATCAAGGTCTATATGGCTGAAATCTTCCGGCTTGGCCACATGTGCCAAGCGTGGATGGTTGTTATACAGTGTGGTCTGCAACATGTCATAAAAAACCGTTTCCGGGTTGGACATGCTTTCTTTTGCCATGTCTTGCGATTTGCTGACAAAAGCATGAAACAGTGTCTCGTCCTTGCGCGGCTCCATCATGCGCATATACAGCAATTGGAATAGCGACTCGATGTCGTCAATGCCGGCAGATCCGCTTATGCTTTCCGTAAATCCGTCTATGCTCGTGTACAGGGATGCAGATTTACCCGACATGATTTTTGTGAGGTCCAGCGGCGTAAAAGAATCCAGGCCCATGCTGTATACCACCGAGCTGGAATACCGGGCGCTGTACATGTCATGCTCGCCATACAGCGAACGGCCACCGAAACGGGCTGCCCCGATCATGACCTGGTCGTTCTTGAAATCGGTTGGCTTGAGAATAACATTGACGCCATTTGAAAGCGCAAGCTCGATGGTGCCCAGTTTCTTGTCCTGCTTTTCACCTACAATGCTGCCTGCCTTGGGCGGCTGAGCCATCAGGGCAGATGGAAGATTTTTCTCGGCCTTGGCCGTGAGCGGCGTCTTTTCGGCGGCCTTAACCAGTTTCAGCAGTTGCGTCGTGGTCGGGATTTTCTCCTTCTCATGGCTGGAGCCCATATAGGCCACCATCTTGCCGCTATGACCGGGGATGACCTGCCGGGTATAGCTGTTCACTTCGTCGAGCGAGATGCCCGGCAACAAGTCAGTTATGTAGGCATATTCGTTCGCGATTCCCGGTATCGGTTCCTGCTCCAGGAAATTTCCGATGTACTCTCTCACATACCCGGAAGACTCGGACTTGTTTCTCTCGTTGTATGCCGTTTCCGCGTCGCGGTGCATCCTTTTCTTGGCGCGCTCCATCTCTTCCTGGTTGAAACCAAACAGCCGCGCGCGCGCGTTTTCCTGCACCACCGCCGTGATCGCCGGGGCTGCGCCCCCGCGCCCAAGATAAACGGACGAGGTGAACGATTTGAAGCCCGGAGCAAGGGATTCTTCCCCGCTATAAGCCCCGATGAATGGCGGATTCTCCTGCTGCGTCAACTCCTGCAGGCGCTGCGTCAGCATGGAAGTGAAGAGGTTTTTGATCAGCCCTTTTCGGTAATCTGCGATGGTAAGGTCGGGCGGAAATTTTCGAACCGGATACCCAATACGCACGACATTTTCCGTCGCTTCCCTGTCGGTGATGACCAGGCCGCTTGTGCGGTTGCTCGAAGGGATGTCGACGTATTTCCGCGGGCGCTCACCAACAGGATTTTTCAGCCCCTCAAAGTGTGCGCGCACCATTTTCTCGGCTTGAGCCGTGTCCACATCTCCCACCACTATCACCGCCATCAGGTCAGGGCGATACCAGTCAGCGTAAAACCTGCGGATAACAGCATGGGGAAAATGCTTCAATATCGATTCTTTTCCGATAGGAATGCGCTTGGCATACTGTGAGCCATTGAATACCTCGGGCAATAGCTTTCGGACCATGCGATCATCCGCACCCTTGCCCATGCGCGCCTCTTCCAGGACGATGTTCCGCTCTTGGTCGATCGCGCCGTCCTCCATCGTCACGCCCTGTGCCCAGTCTTCCAGCACCAGAAACCCGGTTTCAAGATTCTCCGGCTTGTCGGTAGGAATCGGCAGGATGTAGACCGTCTCGTCAAAGCTCGTGTAAGCGTTCAGATCGGCGCCGAACTTCACGCCTATGTTCTGCAGGTAGGAAACCAGTTCATGCTTCTTGAAATGTCGGGAGCCATCGAACGCCATGTGCTCGGTAAAGTGCGCAAGCCCTTGCTGGTCGTCATCCTCCAGGATTGAGCCTGCCTTGACCACCAGGCGCAATTCAACCTTGTTCTCTGGCTTGGCGTTCTTGCGGATGTAATAGGTCAGACCATTGTCCAGCTTCCCGATCCTGACCTGGGGATCCAGCGGAAGCGGCACTTCCAGATTCTCGGCGCCATAAACCGGCCAGGAAAACGCCAACAATAAGGCGCTGAACAGCACTTTCTTCAACATCGTATTATTCATGGTCACCTGCCATCCCCCGGTAGAGTTATTTTGCAAAGTTGACGTGCCCGAAATGGGTTTTCATTTGCCCAACAAAAAAGCCGGAACGAATCCGGCTTTTTTGTTTGGTTGTCGCTACTTACTCGCCAGCCACTTCGACCGGCTGAGCTTCGGCTGGACGATCCATCAATTCGACCAGCGCCATGGGCGCATTGTCGCCCTTGCGGAAGCCGAACTTGAGGATGCGCGAATAGCCGCCGTTGCGGGTGGCATAACGCGGGCCGAGTTCGTCGAACAGCTTGGTGACCATTTCGCGGTCGCGCAGACGGGCAAATGCCAAGCGACGGTTGGCCAAGCTGGGCTTCTTGCCCAAAGTCAGGATGGGTTCCGCGACGCGGCGCAGTTCCTTGGCCTTGGGCAGGGTGGTCTTGATCACTTCGTGACGCAGCAGCGACACGGTCATGTTGCGCAACATGGCCAGGCGGTGGCTGCTGGTGCGGTTGAGTTTTCTCAGTCCTAAACGGTGACGCATGATATTCCTTTCTTACTTCTCTGCAACTGCGGGCTGGGGAGACCAGTTCTCCAGCTTCATGCCCAGCGATAGTCCGTGCTCGGCAAGCACTTGCTTGATTTCGTTAAGCGACTTGCGGCCCAGATTGGGGGTGCGCAGCAGGTCGGTCTCGGTGTACTGGATCAGGTCGCCGATGTAATGGATGCTTTGCGCCTTGAGGCAGTTGGACGAACGCGGGGTGAGTTCCAGGTCGTCCACGGGGCGCAACAGCATCGGGTCAACCTTGGGCGCTTGCGGTTTTTCAACAGGCGCAGGCGTACCTTCCAGCGCGGCAAACACGGAGAATTGCTCAACCAGGATGCGCGCGGCATAACGGATTGCTTCTTCCGGGTCAATGGCGCCGTTGGTTTCGATGTCCATCACCAGCTTATCGAGGTCGGTGCGCTGTTCAACACGCGCGCTCTCCACGGAATAGCTGACGCGGCTGACCGGGCTGAACGATGAATCCAGCGCGATGTAACCGACCGAGCGGGTAGCCTGACCGGGAATCTGGCGCGCCAATGCGGACACATAACCGCGGCCCTGTTCAACCTTGATCTCCATGTCCAGCTTACCACCGGTCAGGTGCGCAATGACGTGATCCGGGTTGACGACTTCGACATCGGCACCACCCGCGATATCGCCGGCGGTCACCAAGCCTGTCCCGCTTTTGTGCAAGGTCAAGTTGGCCTCACCTGCATTGTGCAGGCGCAGCACGAGACCTTTCAGGTTGAGCAGGATGTCCACTACGTCTTCCTGCACGCCGTCAATGGAAGAGTACTCATGCAGCACACCGGCTATCTTGACCTCGGTGGGCGCAAAACCGGGCATCGAGGACAGCAGTATGCGGCGCAATGCATTGCCCAATGTGTGCCCGTAGCCGCGCTCGAACGGTTCCATCACGACCCGTGCCTGGGTCGGGGAATGTCTCTGCACGTCTATGATGCGGGGCTTCAGGAAAACGTTGTTTGGCATATCCGGCTCCGTGTGGATTACTTGGAATACAACTCAACCACAAGATGTTCGTTGATGGTCGCGGGCAGCTCGGCACGTTGCGGCTTGGCCTTGAACGTACCTTTCAGCGCCTTGGCGTCAACTTCGAGCCATTCCGGGAACCCGCGCTGCGAGGCCGCCTCAAGCGCAGCCTTCACGCGCAGGTGCGCCTTGGCTTTTTCGGCCACTTCAACCACGTCGCCAGGACGCAGCTGGTAGGAAGGAATGTTGACGCGCTTGCCGTTGACCAGCACGCCATTGTGGCGGACTGTCTGGCGCGCTTCGCCACGCGATGCGCCGAAGCCCATGCGGTAAGCTACGTTGTCCAGACGCGATTCAAGGTTCTGCAGCAGGCTCTCGCCAGTGATGCCGCGTTGCTGCTCGGCATTCTTGTAAGTCAGGCGGAACTGTTTTTCCAGTAAGCCATAAATGCGGCGCAATTTCTGCTTTTCACGCAACTGACCGCCGTATTCGGACACGCGCTGGTTTTTCTTTTGCCCGTGCTGTCCCGGCGGATAGGCGCGACGCTCAACCGCACATTTATCGGTAAAACATTTTTCGCCCTTCAGGAACAGCTTCTCGCCTTCGCGGCGGCACTGACGGCACTTTGGATCAAGATTTCTAGCCAAGGCTATCTCCTAAAATTTAGATACGACGCTTTTTCGGCGGACGGCAGCCATTGTGCGGCACCGGCGTGACATCGGAAATGCTGGTGATCTTGAAGCCGACCGAGTTCAACGCACGAACAGCCGATTCACGACCGGGGCCGGGGCCCTTGATGCGCACTTCGAGATTTTTCACGCCGCATTCCTGCGCAGCCTTGCCAGCCGTTTCCGCAGCGATCTGCGCGGCGAAAGGGGTGCTCTTGCGCGAGCCCTTGAAGCCGTTGCCGCCGCTGGTGGACCATGCCAGTGCATTGCCCTGGCGGTCTGTAATGGTCACGATGGTGTTGTTGAACGAAGCGTGCACGTGAGCAATGCCCTCGGCCACGTTCTTCTTGACCTTTTTGCGTACGCGAGTGGTACTGGCTTTAACCATTATATCTTCCTCTTAAGCTGGTTTCTTGGCGCCGGCGATGGCCTTGCGCGGACCCTTGCGGGTACGCGCGTTGGTGCGGGTGCGCTGGCCTCGTACTGGCAGGCCGCGGCGATGGCGCAGGCCGCGGTAGCAGCCGAGATCCATCAGGCGCTTGATGTTCATGGACACTTCACGGCGCAAGTCACCCTCAACGGTGAACTTTGCGACTGCGTCACGCAGCTTGTCCATCTCGGTATCGTTGATGTCCTTCATCTTGGTGGACGGCTCGATACCGGTCGAAGCGCATATCGCGCGAGCGCGAGTGCGTCCGATGCCATAGATCGCAGTCAATGCGATCACGGCATGCTGGTGATTCGGAATGTTTACACCTGCAATACGTGCCATGCGGCTACCCTATCAATCAAAATATAATTATACCATTGCGCCCGGCTAATTAGCCCTGGCGCTGCTTGTGACGCGGATCCGTGCAGATCACGCGCACAACCCGCTTGCGCCGGATTACCTTGCAGTTACGGCACACTTTCTTTACCGATGCTTGAACCTTCATTTCAGTCTCCTCAATATCCTGGCGCTACCACTACCTTGCGCGGAACACAATGCGCGCCCTGCTCAAATCATACGGCGTCAATTCCACCGTTACCTTGTCTCCGGGCAGGATGCGAATGTAATGCATGCGCATCTTGCCGGAAATGTACCCCAGCACAACATGTCCATTTTCCAGTTTGACCCGGAAGGTGGCATTCGGGAGGGATTCAACAATCTCCCCCTGCATTTGAATTGCGTCATCCTTCGCCATCAGCGCGCGAAGCCACCCTTAAAACTGGCCTTTTTCAGCAAGCTCTCATATTGGTGCGACATCAAATACGACTGCACTTGCGCCATGAAATCCATGGTAACCACCACCAGAATCAACAGCGATGTTCCGCCAAAATAAAACGGCACACCCCATTGAAGCACCAGAAACTCCGGCAGCAGACAAACCAATGACACGTATATCGCGCCGATCAGGGTCAAGCGCATCGTGATTTTTTCCACATAACGCGCGGTCTGCTCGCCGGGGCGGATACCCGGAACGAATGCACCGCTCTTTTTCAGGTTGTCCGCCGTTTCCTTCGGGTTGAATACCAACGCCGTGTAGAAAAAACAAAAAAATATGATCGCCGAAGCGTACAACAGAACATAGACCGGCGTTCCGGGAGCCAGTTTTTCACTGATGTCCTTGAGCCATCCCATGCCCTGCCCACTGCCGAACCAGCCAGCCACCGTTGCCGGGAACAGGATGATGCTGGAAGCGAAAATCGGCGGGATCACCCCGGCCATGTTCAGCTTCAACGGCAAGTGCGAGCTCTGCCCGCCATATATCTTGTTGCCAACCTGACGCTTGGCATAGTTAACCAGTATCTTGCGCTGACCGCGCTCAACGAACACCACCAGCGCTGTAACCGCAACAGCTCCAAACAAGAACAGCAGTCCCACCGGAATCGACAGGGCACGGTCATGGACCATTTGCAGCGTGTTGACGATCGCGCGCGGCATGCCAGCAGCAATACCGGCAAAAATAATCAGCGAAATACCGTTACCCAAGCCGCGCTCGGTGATCTGCTCACCCAGCCACATCAGGAACATGGTTCCGGTCACCAGGGTCATTACCGTGGTCATGCGGAACAGCATACCCGGATCCAGCACCAGGTTTGGCTGCGATTCGAGGAACGCAGCGACACCGAACGACTGAAACAGGGCCAACAACAATGTACCGTAGCGCGTATATTGCGTAATTTTCCTGCGACCGGACTCACCCTCTTTTTTCAGCTGCTCCAGGTGCGGCACCGCAATGGTGGCAAGCTGCATGATGATGGAGGCCGAAATGTACGGCATGATTCCCAGGGTAAATATCGAGGCACGCGAAAGCGCGCCGCCCGAGAACATGTTGAGCATGTCGAAGATGCCCTTGCCCTGTTGCTTGAGCAGGGCTGCCAGTTGCACAGGATCTACACCCGGTACCGGGATGTGTGACCCGATGCGGAACACCACCAGCGCGCCCAGCAGGAACCACAGCCGCTTGCTGAGGTCGCCGTATTTCGCAGTGCCCGTTGCCTGTGCCATCGCCCGCTTACCTTATTCCGCCACGCTGCCGCCGGCCGCTTCCACCGCAGCGCGCGCGCCCTTGGTCAGCAACAAGCCTTGCAGTTTGACCGCACGCTTCAGTTCACCGGATTTCACCACTTTGGCGCTGAGCGCTGTGGCTGGTATCACGCCGGCTTGCTTCAAGGCCAGCAGATCCACGGTATCCACCGGCAATTTTTGCAGGTCGGACAGGCGCACTTGAACTGTGTCGTCGCGTGTCAGCGAAACGAAACCGCGCTTGGGCAGACGGCGTTGCAACGGCATCTGGCCGCCTTCAAACCCGACCTTGTGGAAGCCGCCGGAACGGGACTTCTGACCCTTGTGGCCGCGCCCCGCAGTTTTGCCAAGGCCGGAACCGATGCCGCGCCCTACGCGGCGCTTGGCATGTTTGGCTCCCGCTGCCGGTTTAATTTGATTGAGTTGCATTTACGCCTCGCACTTGACCAGGTAATACACTTTGTTAATCATGCCGCGCACTGCCGGGGTGTCTTCCACCTCGACCGTATGATGCATGCGGCGCAGGCCCAAGCCGCGCACGCACGCACGGTGCGATTCCTTGGTGCCGATCGGGCTCTTGACCAGCGTTACTTTGATTTTTTTGGTTTGTGCCATGACTTACCCCGTAATTTCTTCGATGCTCTTGCCGCGCTTGGCAGCAATCTCAGCGGGAGAGTTCAGCGCCTGCAAACCGTTCAGGGTCGCGCGCACCACGTTATACGGGTTGCTCGATCCGATACACTTTGCCAGGATGTTGTGTACGCCTGCCGCTTCGAAAACGGCACGCATCGCGCCGCCGGCAATAATGCCGGTACCCTCGGATGCGGGCTGCATATAAACCTTGGCTGCGCCATGGCGGCCGATCACCGCATGATGCAGGGTGCCGTTCTTCAGGTTCACCTTGATCATCTTGCGGCGCGATTCGTCCATCGCCTTCTGCACGGCCACCGGCACTTCCTTGGATTTGCCCTTGCCCATGCCGATGCGCCCGTCCCCGTCGCCAACCACGGTGAGTGCGGCAAATCCCATGATACGGCCACCCTTCACCACCTTGGTCACACGGTTGACCGAAATCATCTTTTCGATCAGGCCGTCGCCGCGCTCTTCCGGCTGTTGCTGAGATTTTCCTTGTGCCTTAGCCATCATTCACTCCGATCAGAACTTCAAGCCGTGCTCACGCGCGGCATCCGCCAGCGCCTTGATGCGGCCATGATATTTGTAGCCGGCGCGATCAAACGCGACCGAGGTGATCCCCGCGCTCTTGGCTTTTTCCGCGATGCGCTTGCCGACCGCGGCGGCTGCCTTGGTGTTGCCGCCGTTGGAGATATCCCTGCGCAGATCCGCCTCAATACTGGAGGCGCTCGCCAGCACTTTGCCGCCGTCGGCGGAAATCACCTGGGCATAAATGTGCAAGTTGGTGCGATGCACCGCCAGACGCACGGTTTTTTGCTCAGCAATGCGTGCACGGGTTTTGCGTGCCCTGCGCTGACGCGATTCATTCTTGTTCAACATGATCAGCCTCGATTATTTCTTCTTGGTTTCTTTCAGGGTCACCTTCTCGTCCGCGTAGCGCACGCCCTTGCCCTTATAGGGCTCCGGCTCACGGTATGCGCGAACTTCAGCTGCCACCTGACCAATTTGCTGCTTATCAATACCCTTCAACACTATCTCGGTCTGGGTGGGTGTTTCCACTTTGACGCCTTTGGGCATCTTGTGTGCGACCGGATGGGAGTAACCCAGTGTCAGGTTCAGCGTTTCGCCGGCTGCTTGTGCGCGGTAACCCACACCCACCAAGGTCAGCTTGCGCTCATAACCCTTGGTCACGCCCTGCACCATATTGGCCAGCAAGGCGCGGATGGTGCCGGACATGGCATTGGCCTGACGGGATCCGCTGGTGGCCTTGCACAGCAGGTGATCACCCTCGCGCTCGACTTTGACATCTGCACCCAGGGGCTGCTTCAGCGTACCCAGCGGACCTTTTATGGATACTTCACCCGATCCCAGCGTAATTTCAACGCCAGCCGGAACCACAATAGGATTTTTAGCGACTCTAGACATGGCTTCCCCTTAAGCGACTATGCACAGCACTTCGCCGCCAATACCATCAGCGCGCGCTTTGCGGTCGGTCATCAGGCCCTTGGAGGTGGAAACGATGGCGATACCCAAGCCGT